>JBDRFW010000258.1:0-5582 GCA_043818415.1 Chloroflexota bacterium
ACGGGGCCGGATAAATAACATAATACCAGCTTTAAGACTGATTATCATGGCGGATATCTTCAAGGGGATTCCGGCGACCGGCGAATCCACGAATAAACTAAACTCAATTATAAGCAGTGGCGCCGGCCGGCGTCAAGGAGAGTAATATTCCTATTTTTTCCCGGAGAATGGAGGTATTTACCCGCAGCTTGACTTGCCGGGGACGAATTTATATACTCATCGCAGGCGTTACGGGAGGTAGCCAAATGAGCATCATCGGGCTGTTTATCAGCATTATCGCGTTGATTTTCCTGCTGATAGGGCTGATACCCTTCCTGGGCTGGCTGAACTGGTTCCTGACGCTGCCGGCCGCCGTGCTGGGGGCGATAATCAGCGGCGTGGCCACGGCGCGGTCCAAAAACCGGGTGGCCCTTACCGGGCTTATTATCAGCCTGGCGGTCTTCGTGGTGGCGCTGGTCAGGCTGGCCATCGGCGGCGGCATCCTTTAGCCGCCGCCCGTTTCCGTCCGCTTACCGCCTAGTCTATCTTCTTGAACTTGCTCTTCGGCGAGCCGCATATCGGGCAGCGGTCCGGGGCCGAACCTTCTACCGTGTTGCCGCAGACCTGGCAGACGTAGTAAGGCGCGTCCTTGGCCGCCTTGCCCGCCTGGAGGTCGCTGAGGGCCGCCTGGAAGAGCTTGTGGTGGATTTGCTCCACCTTATTGGCCAGGTTGAAACTGTCCCCCGCCGCCTTGTTGTTTTCCTTCTTCGCCTGCTCGATGAACGCCGGGTACATCTGCGTGAACTCGTAGTTCTCCCCGCCGATGGCCACTTCCAGGTTCTCCCGCTCCGTCTTTATCTGGCCGAGCACCTTGAGGTGGTTGTGGGCGTGGACGGTCTCGGCCTCGGCGGCCGCCCTGAACAGGCGGGCTACCTGCTTTTTCCCCGCCGCGTCCGCCTTCTCGGAGAAGAAGAGGTACTTGCGGTTGGCCTGGCTCTCGCCGGCAAAGGCTGCCTGTAGATTATCCGTGGTCTTTGACATTTCCTACCTCCTTAATGTCTTAATAATATTCTCTCAAAACCCCGGTGGAAAATGCAATAGCATACTGCAAGGGTTCTGTTTGGTTTTGGTTGATGATATCGTGGCGGGGAGCGCAGCAACGAAGCAACCTCATTTATCGGAAATAAGGGATTGCTTCGCTCCGCTCGCAATGACATTCAGACATTACCCAGGCACTTTTATCCTGGCTACTTGAACATGCCCAGCAGGTTCCGGGGTATTTTCCCCCGGGCGCCCATCTTCATCAGCTTCTGCATCTGGCTGAACTGGTTGAGCAGCTGGTTGACGTCGTGGGTGCCGGTACCGCTGCCCCGGGCGATGCGCCGCCGCCGGCTCCCCCCGATGACGGCCGGGTTCTGCCGCTCATGAGGCGTCATGGAGAGGATGATGGCTTCTACCTTCTTGAGCTGCTCTTCCTGGGCGCCGTCCGGGATACGACTGGCTATCTTGGAGATGCCCGGCAGCATCTCCGCCAGCTGGGCAATCGGGCCCATCTTCCGGATGGCCTTGAGCTGCTCCAGGAAGTCCTCCAGGTTGAAAGTGGCGCTCTTGACCTTTTTCTGAAGCTCCTGGGCCTTCTTCTCGTCGAGGGTCTTCTCGGCCTTCTCGATGAAGGTGAGGACGTCACCCATCCCCAGTATGCGCGACGCCAGGCGGTCCGGGTAGAAGGGCTCGAAGGCCTCCGCCTTCTCCCCGATGCCGATGAATTTGATGGGCACCCCGCTGACCCACCTGATGGAGAGGGCAGCCCCGCCGCGGGCATCGCCGTCCATCTTGGTCAGGATGAGTCCCGTCAACGTCACCCGGGCGTGGAACTCCTCGGCCGCCCGCACGGCGTCCTGGCCGGTCATGGCGTCCACCACCAGCAGCACCTCGTCCGGCCGCAGGATCTTCTTCACCTGCTCCAGCTCCGCCATCATCTCCTCGTCGACGTGGAGGCGGCCCGCCGTATCGACGATGACATGGGTGGCCGCGAGCTTTCTGGCCTGGGAAAGGCCGTGGACGGCGATGTCCTGGCTGGATGTTTTGGGGTCTTCGCTGAACACGGGGACGTCGATCTGCCCGCCCAGCGTGACCAGCTGCTCGATGGCGGCGGGGCGCCGGTTATCGGCGGCCACCAGCAGGGGCCTCTGCCCCGCGTGCTTCAGGTGGAGCGCCAGCTTGGCGGCGGTGGTGGTCTTACCACTGCCCTGGAGCCCTACCATCATTATCACGGCGGGGGGCCGGGACGCCGCCGCGAGCTTGCTCTGGCCTTCACCCAGGGTGGCGACGAGCTCCTCGTTAACGATTTTGATAATCTGCTGGGCGGGGGTAAGGCTCTCCAGCACCTCTTTGCCGAGGGAGCGTTCCTTGACCCGGGTGGTGAAGTCCTTGACTACCTTGAAGTTGACGTCCGCCTCCAGCAGGGCCAGGCGCACCTGGCGCATGGCATCGTCGATGTCTTTTTCGTTGAGCTTGCCACGGTTTCCCAGCAGGCGGAAGACGTTGTTCAGCTTTTCACTGAGGACTTCAAACATGACGCTTTAATTGTAAGGGGTGAAAGGCGAGAGGGTCAAGGAAAGCGGTCAGGACACGGTTGATTGTAACTCTATCATGTAGTATATTTACCCTTAGGGAGAGTTCATGAACCGTACGGAAGCGCTGGAGTCGGTCCGGGCTAACGTGGAAAACGAAAACCTGGTGAAACATATGCTCGCCACGGAAGCCATCATGCGTGCCCTGGCCGGGAAGCTGGGGGAGGACGAAAACGAGTGGGGGCTGGCCGGACTGCTCCACGATATCGATATCGAGCTTACCGACGGTGACATGAGCAGTCACAGCAAGCTGGGGGCCGACCTAGCCCGGGACCTGGGCGCCAGCGAGGCGGTCACCAACGCCATCCTCAGCCACAACGAGGCCCACGGCGTCGCCCCGGAGACCAAGATGGAGAAAGCGCTCTTCTGCACCGACCCCCTCACCGGCCTGATTACGGCGGCGGTGCTGGTGCGCCCGGAGAAGAAGATAGACACTCTCGAAGCCAGCTCGGTGAGGAAACGCTTCAAGGAGAAGAGCTTTGCCGCCGGCGCCAGCCGCGAGTCAATCGCCCGCTGCAGCGAAATCGGCCTTGACCTCGACGAGTTCATCGCCATCGGGGTGGCGGCCATGAAAGAAATCGCCCCGCAGCTGGGGCTTTAGCCGCCTAGTTCACGGAAATCGTCGACCCCGCCGCCGTCTTGGTGACGTCGATGCGGGTGGGGAAGGCGTCCTTGAGCTCGTCCATGTGGGTGATGACCAGTATCTTCTGGAAGTCGTCCTGGATGGAGTTAATTGCCTCCTTGAGCTTTTCCAGCCCGGTGTTGTCCTGGGTGCCGAACCCCTCGTCGATAATCAGGGTGGGCAGCGGCGCGCCGGAGCGCCGGGCGAGGAGCCGGGACAGAGCGATGCGGATGGCGAAGTTGATGCGGAAGGCCTCGCCGCCGCTGAACATCTCGTAGTCCCGCACGCCGAGCTCGTCGGTGATGGTAATATCCAGCGTCTCCCGCACCGTCCCCTTCTTGGTCTCCCGCTGGGACTCGAACTTAACGTGCATCCGGTTATCCGTCATGCGCGCCAAAAGCCGGTTAGCCTCGTCTTCGATTTCCGGGAGCGCTGTCTCGATGAGCAGGGCCTGGATGCCGGCCTTGCCGAAGGCCCGGGCCAGCTCGCGGTAGATGGCCTCCTCCCGGGAGACGCCGGCCAGCTGCGCCTCTTTTTCCTTTTTCCTGGCCTCCAGCTCGGCGCAGCGGTCGATTTTAGCCCTGACGCTCCCCACCGCTTCCTGGGCATGGCTGCGCCGGGCGGCGAGTTCCCGGTACTCAGTCTCGGCGGCGGTCAGCTCACTAATTAGCCGGGGCAGACGGGCCAGCGCCGCGGTCAGGGCTTCCTTTTTCCCCGCCTCGGCTTTCAGGCTGTCGCGCAGCGCGGCGGCGGCCTCCACGGCCCGGGCGGCGGCCTCTCTTTCCGGGACTATCCGCGCCTGCGCCTCCTCCAGCCGGCGGTGGTCGCGCTCGTAGGGCTCCAGCTGTCCCAGCTGCTGCCGCGCCGCTTCGTGCCGGGCGGCGTCGTAGCCGAGAGTGCTTAACTCGGATTCCACCGCGGCCAGTCTCTCCTGTTCCTCCCGGGCGAATTCCCTCTTCGCCAGCTTCTGCTCGATGTCACCGAGGTTCTCCCTGAGGCCGGCCAGCTGCTTTTCGGCCTCCTCGATATCGGCAATCTCCCTGGCGAGGACGCTGGCCTGGCCCTGGGCCCCCGTTTTTTCCTTTTCCAGCCCCGCTTCCGCCCGGGCCTTCTCCTGCCGCAATGACTCAAGCTCGGTGCGCTTCCGGGCCGCCGCAGACTGGTTGGCCTGGAGCGCCGCCGTCTTTTCCTGTTTTTCCCTGGTATATTTTGACTCGATGAGCTGGAGCCCTTCCCGGGTCAGCTCCCTCTCGCAGAGGGGGCATGTGGCCTCGGTGTGGGAGGCGATATGCGTCGCGATGAGGTCGAGCTTTTCCGTCACCTCCCCGATTTCCCGGTCGAGCCGGGCCTTTTCCGCTTCCAGGTAGCTCATCTCTTTCTGCAACGCCTGGACGGCCTGCTCCTGCCGGCTTAGCGCCTCCCCCGATTCCCCCAGCTGGCGCAGCCGGGCCTGCGCCTGGTTGAGCCGGTTTTTCAGGTCGGGGAGCTTCTGCGCCCGGGCTTCCAGGTTGCCGATTTCCTTCTGCACGACGGCATGCTCCGTGGTCAGGCCATGTCCGGCTTCCTTTATCCTGGCCTCGAGCTGGGCCCGCTGCCTTTCCAGGTTGACCGACTGCCGGAACTTCTGCTCGAGCTCGTCGTTTACCTTTTTAGCCCCGGTAAACCGGCCAAAGCCGTCTTCGATGGTGTCCCGCCGGACGATTACCTCCTCGTACTCTTTAATCCGGGCCAGGTGCTGCGCTGCCTGCTCCTCCCACCGCTGGAGGTCGCGGGTGCTGCCGGCAAGTCGACCCTCCAGCTCGTCGAGCCGGGCTTTCTGGTACTCCAGCGCCTCTTTCTGCTGGCGGAGCCCGTTCAGCGCCGCCTCCTTTTCCTTCACGACCCCGTCAATGCTTGCCAGGGCATGAAGGGCTTCGGCCAGCTCCGCTTCGTAGGCGAGCCGGCGGGACAGCTCGGCGTTGATTTCCCCGATGCTGCTTTCGAGCTGCGCCCGGTCCCCTTTATACTGGCTGGAGAGGGCCTTGGCCCGGTCCTCGAGGTCGTCGTAGATGTCCAGCCCGAGGATACTCCCCAGCACCTCTTTCCGCCGGGCCGGGGCCTGCCGGGTGAACTCGTCGGCGCGACCCTGCCGCAGGTAGGCGCTGTTGATAAAGGTATCGTAGTCCATGTGGAGGACTTCGCTGGTTATCTTCGCCTGGGTCTCGGGTATAGAGTTGCCGTCGATGGGCCGGAAATGACCGTCGGCGCCGATGTGAAGGTCCAGTGAAGACTGCCCGGCGCCGCCCGCTTTCCTGGGACGGGTACGCTTGCGGATGATGCGGTAGAGCTGCTGCCCGATGGCAAAATCG
>JBDRFW010000259.1:0-13143 GCA_043818415.1 Chloroflexota bacterium
CCCGCCACTATATTATATATGTGTATATACGTATATAATAATATATAGGTATATACAGGTATATCTGGGTATATTTAGGAGGCGGGACATGCCGGACAACTACAACCTGGAGCTCTACAAGCTGAAAGCCGAGCTCTGCAAGACTTTCTCCGACCCCACCCGGCTGATGATTATCAGCGAGCTGCGCGGCGGGGAGAAAACGGTGGGCGACATGGTGGCTGCCCTGGAGTCGCCGCAGGCCGTCGTTTCGCGGCACCTGGCCGTCCTGCGCGGCAAGGGCATCGTGGTGGCGCGCCGCGAGGGCGTCAACATGTACTATCGACTGACCAGCAACCGTATCGTCGATGCCTGCGATATCGTCCACGAGGTGCTGCTGGAGCAGGTCGCCCGGAACCGTGATATAGCCGAGAAGCTGAACGTCTAGCCCCACTTTCCCCCCGATTATTTAATAAGGAGGCCGTAAGTAATCATGGATACGATGCAGAAGGAATACCTCGAGCAGAACTTCCTGGACCGCGTCACCTTCCGCCGGACGGAGAGAAAGCTGTACGGGCATGACATCGCCGCCGTACCCGGTATCATCAAGCCCTTCATCGGCAGCACCGTCCCGGATGCCGTCGTCCAGCCGGAGAGCGAGGAGGAGCTGGTGGCGCTGGTGCGCTGGGCGGGCCAGAACAACGTGCCGCTGACGCCGCGCGGCAAGGCGACCTCCGGCTACGGCGGGGTCCTCCCGGTGAAGGGCGGCGTGGTGGTGGACTTCTACCGGATGAGGCAGGTCAAAGACATCGATGCGGCGGCCTTGACCGCCACGGTACAGGCCGGGGTCGTTTGGGAGCGACTGGACCGGGAGCTTCAAAAAAAGGGACTGGCGCTGCGGCTGTACCCCTCCAGCTATCCGGCGGCCACCGTCGGGGGGTGGCTGGCGCAGGGAGGAGCCGGCATCGGCTCCTTTGAAGCGGGCTGGTTCCGGGAGAACGTGGTCAGCGCCCGGGTGGTCCTGCCCGGCGGCGATGTCAGGGAGTTCCGTGGGGACGACCTCGACGTCATCTCCGGGGCCGAAGGCACCACCGGTCTCATCAGCGAGGTGACGCTGCTCCTTCAGCCCCTGGAGGAGATGGAGGTCATCGCCATCGGCTGCCCCGACGCCGCCGGCCTGCAGCATATCGTCCGGTCGATAATCGATAAAAAGCTGCCGGTATGGTCGCTGGTGTTCATCAACCCGCGCATGGCCCAGCTGAAGAACGAGGCCCCGCTCCGCGAGCACCTGGGGCATCCGGCGGAGGAGCGGGTGCTGCTGCCCAGCGCCTATATCACCACCCTGGCGTTCCGCCAGAAGGACCGTGACGCCGTGATGGGCGGCCTGCCGGAGATATTAGAGCCGTGCCGGGCGGAGCTCCTCAGCCAGGAAATCGCCCGCCACGAGTGGGAGAACCGCTTTAAAATAATGATGGTGAAACGCCTCGGCCCCAGCCTGGTGCCGGCGGAGGTGGTCATCCCCCTTTCCAGCCTGGGCAAAGTCCTGGATGAAATCCATCGCAAGGTCGACCAGCCGGTCGTCAAGGAAGGGGTCGTCATCCGGGAGAGCCGTAACGGCCAGCCGGAGGTGGTTATCCTGGGGTTCATCCCCAGCGACCAGCGCAAGTTCAGCTACAGCTTCGTCTTCGGGCTGGCGCTGACCATCATGAAAATCGCCGAGAGACACGGCGGCCGCCCCTACGCTACCGGACTCTACTTCGCCCGGCAGGCGGCGCAAATACTGGGCAAGGAAAAGGTCGCCCGCCTCAAGGCCTTCAAGCGGCAGGTGGACCCCGGGGGCATCCTTAACCCCGGCAAGGTCGTGGACGGCGGCCTCGCCGGTACGGTGATGTCGGTAGCGCGGGCCCTGGAGCCCCTCATCCGGCCGCTGGGCAACAGCGTCACCACCCGCCTCGGGGAGAGGCCGGACAAGCCGGTGCGGGGCGTCCCGGCGGACGTCGCCTGGTACGCCTACGGCTGCTCCCAGTGCGGCTACTGCATCGACGAGTGCGACCAGTTTTACGGGCGCGGCTGGGAGAGCCAGAGTCCCCGCGGCAAGTGGTACTGGCTGCGGGAGTACATGGAGGGGCGCGAGACCTGGGACCAGTTCATGGTGGACACCATGATTTCCTGCACCACCTGCGAGCTTTGCGACCTGCGCTGCTCGGCATCGCTGCCCATCGAGCCCTCCTGGATGAAGCTGCGCGGCCGGCTCGTCACCAACGACAAGAGGATGACCTTCCCGCCCTTCGAGATGATGGCCGCCTCGCTGCGCAAAGAGGGCGATATCTGGGCGGCCTACCGCAAGGACCGCGACGCCTGGTTCCCCGAGGACCTCAAGGAGAAGCACGGGGCGTCGCACAAAGCTAAAATAGCCTACTTCGCCGGCTGCACCGCCAGCCACGTGGAGACGGATATCGCCATGGCCTCCGTCCGACTGCTGGATGCGGCGGGGGTCGATTTCACCTACCTGGGCAACAAGGACAACTGCTGCGGCACGCCGATGCTCGTGGCGGGCCAGTGGGATGCCTTCGAGCAGGTCATGCGGCAGAACATCCAGAACATGAAGGACGCCGGCGTCGATACCGTCGTTTCCTCCTGCCCGGCCTGCGACATGATGTGGCGGCAGGTCTACCCGACCTGGGCGAAGAAGCTCGGCATCGACTACGTATCACCGCCAAGCATTACAGCGAGCTGGTCACCGATAAAATAAAGAGCGGCGAGTTTAGCTTCCCCGCACCCCGCAACGGCGATAAGCCGGTAACGGTAACCCTGCACGATTCCTGCCACATCGGCCGCGTCTCCAGCGTTTATGACGCCCCCCGCGAGCTTATCCGGGCCATCCCCGGCGTCAACTTCGTGGAGATGGAGCACAACCGGGAGCGGGCGCACTGCTGCGGCAGCGTGCTGACCCTTATCAAGGACCCGCCGGTAGCCGCGGACATCGGGCAGGCGCGGATGGATGAGGCCATCGCCACCGGCGCCGAGAAGCTCCTGGCGCTCTGCCCCTGCTGCGAGTTCCAGTTCCGCGTCACCGCGGAGAAGAAGCAGGTGCCCCTGGAAACGGTCGACCTGGCGCGGTTCGCCGCCTCGGCCCTGGGCTACGAGTTCCCCGACCCCAACCCCGAGGTAAAGCGGCAGTGGGCGGTCTTCGAGGCCATGATTAAGCTGATGACGCCGCAGGGGTTCGCCGACCTGATGGGGTCGATGTGGCCGGAGCTCATCGACGCCATGCCCTTTAAGATGGGGCCGATGATGCGGTTCATGGGCAAGATTCCGGGCGCCCTCGACCTCATGAGGCCGATGTTCCCTATATTATTCCCGCGGCTGCTGCCGATGATGATGCCAAAAGTTATGCCGGTGATGCTGCAGCGAGTGGCGGACGCCATCCCCATGCCGGACTACATGCTGGAGCAGATGCCGGAGCTGATGCCGAAGGTGATGGACAACCTGATGCCGCACATGATCGGGGAAGTCGTGCCGCTGGTCACCGGGCCGATGATTAAGTATCTCCGGAACGGGAAAAAGTAGAGGGGGTTAGTCTTTACCTCACCCCCTTAATCCCCCTGCATCTTTTCGTGCTCCTTGCGCATGCACCGGTCCATGACCACCTTGAGGCCGGCCTGCCTGGCCGCGGCGGCGGCCTCCTTGTTAATCACGCCTTCCTGCATCCAGACGGCCCGGGCGCCTATCTTGATGGCCTCCCGCACGATGGGAGGGACGTCCTCCGATTTCCGGAAAATATCCACAACGTCCACTTTCCCGGGGATGGAGGAGAGGTCGGGGTAGCTTACCTCCCCCAGTACCGTCTTCTCGTTGGGGTTGACCGGGATGACCCGGTAGCCGTGCGCCTTCAGATAGACAGCCACGATATTGCTGGGTCGCTCCGGGTTAGCGGAGAGTCCCACCATGGCCACCGTTTTGTTATTCCTGAGTATTTCCTGCGCCAGCGTCATCGCCTGACCTCCCGTAATAATAATTAATCGGACAGCTTTAGTCTGAAAAACAGCTTTTTAAACCATTTCAGCCGCGACAGGAGATTGCCGAAGACGTCGCAGCGCGACTTCAATAGCTCCGCTTCCTCGAACAGCCCCACCGCCACCCGCCGCCCGAACTGGCTGTCCGCGTAGGTCCGGGCGATGTTATCGAGGGACCTGGCCTGCCGGGGGAAAGTGGCGCTGAGCTCGGCGGCGTATTCCAGCGGCGTCTGCTCCGCCCGGGGGCCCAGACCGGCCATGGCTCCGAGGCGACACAGTCGGTTGTAAACCATGGCTGCGGCATCTTCCCGGTTGAAGTCCCAGAGCCAGCGGTAGAAGGCGGACCGGCGCGCCAGCAGCGGCGACGCCGCCAGCGTGATGAGGATAATGCCGCCGATGGTGATGAGCAGCGCCCGTCCCAGCTCGTCGGCGAAGGGCCAGACCGGATTTCCCGGCGTCCGGATTTCGTTGAATCCGGCGGCCGCCGGCCCGCCGGAAAAACCCGCCTCCGCCAGCATCTGCCACAGGTACCAGTCCTGCCACTCCTGCCAGTCGCCCCCGGTAATCTGGCCGCCCACCCAGGGCGTCTCGATGGCCACCTCGCTGTCACCCGTGCTGGGGGTGGCCTCCAGGTCCACCCAGCCGTAACCGGGGAAATAGGCCTGCGGCCAGGCATGGTAGTGCTTGTCCCGCAGGATGTACTGGCCCTTCTCATCCCCCGCCTCGCCGGGGAGGTAGCCCACGGCCAGTCGCGCCGGCACGTCCACGGCGCGGAGCATCACCGCCATGGCCGAGGCGTAGTAGAGGCAGAAGCCGGATTTCTGGGTAAAGAGAAAGTACGCCACGCCATCGGTGCCGGGCGGCGGGGCCTGGATTTCATTGTTATAGGGTATCCGCGAGAGATAATTATCGATGGCGGTTACCTTATCGTAGGGGGTCGGCGCCCCGCCGGCGATGCTCCGGCTTAGCCGCCGGACGCTCTCCGGGAAATCGGGGGGCAGCCGTAAATAGGCGGCCGCGATTTCCGGCGGGTAGCTTTCCCCCGCCCCGGCCAGGTCTTCCGGGGTGGCCGCGGCGACGGCCGAGGTGACGCGGTAGCGCTCTTCGGGGTGGAGGACGCGCGGCGTCGTCACCGCCATGATGTCACCGGCACCCACCTGCACCAGAGTCGGCGTATCCGCGGCCACGAAGCTGCCGGCTGTCAGCAGGACGTCCGTCTTCATATTGGTCTCCACCTCGTAGGTAATCGTCTCGCGGCCGGCCGGCGTCACCGTCCCGGCCCAGGCTGTCTCTTCCGCCAGCACGTAGCGGTCCGTCGGGCCGTTGGCCCAGCCGTCCGGGGTGTAGTCGTCGTAAACGTGAACCAGCCAGTAGGAGGGGCGCGGCGAGCTGACGATGTAGTCGATTTGCTCGCCCTGGTGCCAGTCCTTCCCGAAATGCAGGTCGCGGCGTGTGCTGCTCGTGCTGAGGGGCTGCTTGGCCGGCACGGCGGCGAAGAGATTGACGGGGGACTCCTCGATGTCATGCTTCCAGAGTATCCGGGTGGCCACCGCCGTCTGGAGCCGGGGCACGCGGACCTCCGGCGTTGCCCAGGAGATGGAAAAGGCAAATACGGTCAGGACCGCCAGCGATGCCCCGAAGTAGAGCAGGCCCCGCAGGGGATAGCCCGCCCCCCGCCCCGCGGGATTTTCCCGGACCAGGCGGTTCAGGGCCACCAGGAGCATCGCCGCCAGGAAATAGCCGCCGAAGAAGAAGTAGTACCTATCCGGGAGGTTGCTCAGGTTGGCCAGGATGATAACCGCGCCCAAACTAACGCCCACCCAGGCGTTGCGGCGCCGCAGGAGGAACCAGGTGCCGGTATGGCCGATGGCCCAGGTCACCAGGGAGAGGAAGATGGCGAAGGAAATCGTTTCCCCGCCGGGTATGGCGGTGCCGGTGCCGAGCCACCACGAACGCAGGGAAAGAAACAGCGGTTGAAACCCGGACAGCAGGACGGCGGCCTGACAGACGACAACCAGGATACCGATAACCAGCGCGGAAACGTGCGCGGCCGCCGAAGGGAGCGTGCTCCTCGCCAGGAGCCAGGCCGCCAGCATGGAGAGTACCAGGGCCAGCGTAAGCGACGGCTGGGGGGTAATCCAGCGGGCCCGCTCGATGGAGAAGACGGCCACCTCCAGCACGACGAAAAGCAGGCCGATATTCAGCCAGCCTTGCCAGCCGCCCGGCGGTCCTCCAATCGTTTTTTCCCCGCTGCCGGTCACGGTACTTTATCCCCCACATACTGCATTCGTGAAGAGGTCAGCCGACTGTCCAGCGCCCGGGCGATGGGCACGCCGCGCCGGATAACGTAGACGGGAATGCCGCCGGCCACCAGGCCGCGGGCGGTACGGGAGGCGCCGGTATCCCCGCCGAAGCTGAGGGAATCGAGGAGGATGACGGTGACGATAGCGCCGCGGTTGACGGCGCGGCGCAGCGGCCCGGCGATGCCCCGGTTATCGGAGGTGGTGATGACGATAACCACTGACCCCGCCCCGAAGCGCCCGGCCTCGGAGGCCAGCAGCGCATCGATGGGCACGTCGCCGGCGGCCCGCATCAGGGCGAGGGCCTGCCGCATGTGCTGCAGGTGCCGGTCCCCGGCCTCGGGCAGGAAGGTGTAGGGCCGGTCGCCGCAGGCAATCAGCCCCACCCGCTTGCCGGCGTGGCTGTACTTCCGGGCCAGCGAGGCCGCGGTGGTAATACCGTATTCCTCGGTGGTCTCGTCGCCCTCGCCCCGCCGGGAGCCGTGGTACATATCGAGGACAATCCAGACGTCCCGGAAGGCGTAGTCGGAGCGGTCCGGCTCGTACTCCTTGACCATGAGCCGGCCGGCGTGGGCCGTGGTGTGCCAGTGAACGTGCCGCAGGCTGTCGCTGCTGTTGTACTCGCGTACGCGGGAGGCATTGGGTCCGGTCTCGCTTATCAGTCGCCGGCTCGGCCCCAGCGGGAAGCTCGGGTGGGGAAGGGCCTGGAAGAAGGGCAGGTCCTGCGCCGCCGGGTAGATAATGACGTCCCGGCACTTGCCCAGGCGGCGCCGGAGGGGGAAGAACCCCAGGGGGTCGGTGATTCTGGCGGTCAGCGCCCCCAGGCGGTACTTGCCCCGCTGCCGGCAGTCGACCCGGCTCTGCCAGCGGTAGGAGTCCCGCGACCACAGGCTGACGGCCGTCACGTTCCGGTGGCCGGGTAAATCGGTGTCTTCCTCGAGCTCAATCACCGGGGTGGGCAGTCGGCTGCGGTTGGTCACGGTGAACTCCTCCTCCAGGCCGTCACCCACCTGGCAGCCCTCGGAGGTAATGTTCACCTTTCCTTCGATGGCGCGGAAGCTCAGGCGCGGCCACAGGTAGCTGGCAAGCAGCACCACCGCCAGGAAGATGAGGAAGCGCCACAGCAGGGTAAAACCGCCGGCCAGGGCCAGTACCAGGGTGATAACGGGAATGATGATGAGGGAAATGCGGGGTTTCATGGTTTCTCCGCTCCTGAGCGGCTATTTACGGCCGGGTATGGCTCCCGGTACGGGGACAGTCTCGAGTATCGCCGCGATGGAGGCGCGGCCGTCCCTGCCCAGCGCCGGGTCCGTCGAGGACGGCAGCGAGCGGTGGGCCAGGGTGGGTTCGGCCAGGGACTTGACGTCGTCCGGCAGGACGTAATCGCGCCCGTCCAGCAGGGCGCGGGCCTGCGCGGTGCGGAAAAGGGCCAGCGAGCCGCGCGGCGACGCCCCCAGGTAGATGGCGGGGTGGTGGCGGGTGGCGTCCACCAGCGCCACGATGTAATGCTTGATTAAATCGTCCACGTAGATTTTCTTCACCGTCTCCTGGAGCATCAGAACGTCTTCGGCCGCTACCACCGGTCCGATTTCCTCGATGGGGTGGACGAACTGCTGCCTCTCGATGACGACGATTTCCTCGTCCGGGGACGGGTAGCCGATGTTTATCCGCAGCAGGAACCGGTCCAGCTGGGCTTCGGGGAGGGGGAAGGTGCCCTCGTACTCGACGGGGCTCTGGGTGGCCAGGACATGGAAGGGGGAGGGCATTTGGTGGGTGACGCCGTCCACGGTAATCTGCCTCTCCGCCATCGCCTCCAGCAGCGCCGACTGCACCTTGGGGGTGGCCCGGTTGATTTCATCGGCCAGGACCACCTGGGCCACTATCGGCCCGGGCCGGAACTCGAAGTCGCCGATTTTCTGGTTGTAAACGGTAACCCCGGTAATATCGCCGGGGAGCATGTCCGGCGTGAACTGGATGCGCTTGAAATTGCAGTGAATCGATTTGGCCAGGCTCCGCGCCAGCATCGTCTTGCCGACACCCGGCGCGTCCTCGATGAGCAGGTGTCCCTGGCTTATCAGGGCGATTACCGCCAGCTCCACGGCCTCCCGCTTGCCGACCAGGACCCTCTCGACGTTATCGATTATCTTTTCCGCCAGCGCCTGCGCCCTGGTGATGGTTCTGTCCAATTTTTCCCCTCGTCACGGCCGGGGCCCCAGACGGATTACATGACGGCCCACCCCTCTAATCCGAGTATAACACAAGATAAATAGGCCTACAAAAGCCCCCTTATGACGGTGCGGCTCGGTTCCGGTTGATTATGTTTACCTCTCCCCTGACCCCTCTCCAGCCAGTATTATCGCCATTGGCCCTAGTTTTTCAGGCTGGAAAGGGGAGTACAGAAAAGAGGGGGCTTCGCCCCCTCTTAATATATCTCCCCCTCTCCAATCAAATCATTTCCGTTAGCTAAATTTGTACCTGATTGGAGAGGGGGATTAAGGGGGTGAGGCTAAGATGGGGGAGGGGAAAAAGGTCAAGATGGAGCGGGTGACGAGATTCGAACTCGCGACCCTCTGCTTGGGAAGCAGATACTCTACCACTGAGTTACACCCGCCCCGAAACCACTACATTTTAAACCAAAAGACTTACCTTGTAAAGACGCCGCGTTCTGCCATTTAAAATAACAGGCTGCGGGGAGGCCTGTATTATTTGACTTTTCACCCGGCTCATTGTTATACTCGGCTTTGATGCAGGTTCGGTTCAATCCTAACGCAAACTTTATTCCTGAAAGACCATAATAAAGGAGGATGATAAACTTATGTCCGGAGATTTCGCTAATTTACTGGCCGATTTGAAGGAAGACGAGGTTATCAAGCTGACCAAACAGAGGCTGGACTCCGGCGAGGACCCCCTGAAAATCCTGGAGGACAGCCGTAAAGGCATGGAGCTCGTCGGCAAACGCTTTGCCGACGGCGAGTATTTTCTGCCCGAGCTCGTCTTCTCCGGCGAGCTTCTCAAACAGGTTACCGAGATAGTCAAACCCCTTATCACCGAGACGACCTCCGATGCCAAGCGCCTGGGCAAGGTGGTCCTCGGCACGGTGGCCGGGGACATCCATGACATCGGCCTGAACATCGTCGATTTCATGCTGGATGTCAACGGTTTCCAGGTCTATAACCTGGGCGTTGACGTCCCCGCCGATAAGTTCGTGGCCAAGGTCAAAGAGACCGGCGCCCCCATCGTAGGCCTGAGCGGCTTTTTGACCCCCGCCTTTGACGCCATGAAGGAGACGGTCGAGGCCCTGGACAAAGCCGGCCTGAGGGGCAAGGTCAAAATCATGATTGGCGGCGGCCAGATGGATGACGAGGTGAGGAAGTACGCCAGGGCCGATGCCTACGGCAAGGACGCCATGGCGGCGGTAACGCTGGCCAAGCAGTGGACCGGGGCCAACTGAGATGGCCAGGGAATGGGCGGAGCTATCTCCGGAGGAAAAACGTGAAGAACGGTTCCAGCGCTGGCTCTCTCCGCCGGGGTTCAAGTTCGCCAGTCCCGAGGCGGAGAAGGGCTATAAAGAGAGGGCCACCCGGTTCATTCGCGCCTTAAAGCTCCAGGAGCCGGACCGGGTGCCGTGTATCCTGCCCGCCGGCACGTTCCCGGCCTACTACGCCGGCACCAATCTCCAGACCGTCATGTACGATTACGACGAGCTGAAGCGCGCCTGGCTCAAGTTCCTCAACGAGTTTGACATGGATACCTACATGGGACCGGCCCTGGTACCCCCGGGCAGGGCCCTGGAAGCCCTCGACTACAAGTTGTACAAGTGGCCGGGGCACGGCCTGTCCTCCCGGGTGCCCTCCTACCAGGCCGTCGAGTCCGAGTGGATGATGGCCGGCGAGTACGACGAGCTTATCCGGGACCCCAGCGACTTCTGGCTGAGGACCTACCTGCCGCGCATCTTCGGGGCCCTGGAGCCCTTCCGCCGGATACCCCCCTTCACCAACATCGAGGAAATAGCCATCATGTCCTTCGTGCCCTTCGGCGCCCCGGATGTCCAGGCTTCCCTCGAAGCCCTGGCGGAGGCCGGTCGGGAAAGCGTGAAGTGGATGGCTGTGGTCGGGGAGGTCATCGTCACGTCGCTGGTGGCCGGGTACCCCGGTCTCATGGGAGGACTGGCCAAGGCCCCCTTCGATACCATCGGCGATAAGCTGCGGGGGACCCAGGGGATAATGATGGAGATGTTCCAGCGGCCGGACAAGCTCCGGGAAGCGCTGGAGAGAATCGCCCCCCTTACCATAAGGTCGGCCATCGCCTCGGCCGCCGTCACCGGTTGTCCCGCTATCTTCATGCCCCTGCACAAGGGCGCCGACGGCTTCATGTCCGATAAGCAGTTCCGGACCTTCTACTGGCCCACGCTGAAAAAGGTCGTCATGGGCCTGGTGGACGATGGCATCCTCCCGATTCTCTTTGCCGAGGGCGGCTATAACACCCGGCTCGATGTTATCAGGGAGCTGCCCCGTGGCGCGGCGGCCTGGTACTTTGACCAGACGGATATGGCACGGGCCAAGGAAGTCCTGGGGGGTACTGCCTGCCTCATGGGTAACGTGCCCACCTCGCTGCTGATGACCGGCCAGCCGTCGGAGGTCAAGGAACGCTGCCGTAAGCTCATCGAGACCTGCGGTAAGGGCGGCGGCTATATTCTGGCCGGCGGCGCCAACATCGACGAGGGCAACCCGGGCAACCTGCGGGCCATGATGGAAGCTGCCCGGGAATACGGCGTCTATAAATAGCCGCGGCCGGCCGCGCCTACCGCTACCCTTTCAGCCAGCAACGGAAAAGGAAAGAAGGCTTTACCTGTTAATATGGAGACGGAAAAGAATCAGGCGGAGATGTCCTGGGAAGAGAAGCGGGAAGAGCGTTTCCGGCGCTGGCTGGCGCCGCCCGGCGTCACCTACGATAGCCCTGCGGCGGAAAAAGCCTACAAGGAGAGGGTCACCCGCTTTATCAAGGCCCTCAAGCTGGAGAAGCCGGACCGCGTCCCGGTTATCCTCCCCTCCAGTTTCTTTCCGGCCCATTACGCCGGCATGACGCTCCGCGATGTCATGTACGACTACGCCAAGCTGAAGCTGGCCTGGCTGAAGTTCCTCCGTGAGTTCGATTCAGACAGCTACACCACCCCCGGCCTCGTCTATCCGGGCCGGGTGCTTGACGCCATTGATTACCGTCTCTATACCTGGCCGGGGCACGGCCAGCCCGACGATATGCCCTCCTACCAGTATGTCGAGGGCGAGTACATGAAGCCCGACGAGTACGATGCTTTCCTCCGCGACCCGCTGGACTACGCGCTGCGGTACTACCTGCCCCGCACCGTGGGTGCTTTCGGGCCCTTCCGGGAGCAGAACCACATCGCCCCCTTTGGCAGGCCTCTCGGTATTATGTCCTTGGCCGCCGACCCCCGTGTCCAGCAGGTCTTCCGTACCCTGGCTGAGGCCGGCCGCGAGTGGTCCAAATGGCAGGAGACCGTCCGGGAAATCAGCCGGGCGGCGCTGGCCGCGGGCTTTCCCGCCTTCCGCGGCGGTGTCTGCGTGGCGCCCTTCGATACCTTCGCCGATACGCTGCGGGGGACTCGGGGGATTATCATGGACATGTACCGCCAGCCGGACAAGCTCCACGAGGCCATGGAGAGGATAGTGCCCTTCACGGTGGAGTCGGCGGTGGCCTCCTCCGGCGCCAGCGCCTCGCCGCTGGTCTTCATCCCCCTGCACAAGGGCGATGATACGTTTATGTCCGGCAAGCAGTTCGAGAAGTTCTACTGGCCCACCCTGAGGAAGGTCCTGCTGGGCCTGATTGACGAGGGCCTGGTGCCGATGCTCTTCGCCGAGGGCCGCTATAACCATCGCCTCGAGCAGGTTACGGACCTGCCCCGCGCTTCGGTGCTGTGGCACTTCGACCAGACGGACATGGCCGAGGCCAAGAGATTGCTGGGCGGCAGCCAGTGTATCGCCGGCAACATACCTACCTCGGTGCTCGTTACCGGCACGCCGGGGGACGTTAAGGAGTACTGCCGCAAGCTCATCGAGACCTGCGCCCCGGGGGGTGGGTACATCCTCACCGGCGGGGCGGCCATCGATAAGGGCAACCCGGACAACCTGCGCGCCGTGATGGCCGCTGCCAGGGAGTACGGCGTCTATAAATAGAGCGGGACGGGAAAGACCGGGAAATGGAAAAGAAATGGGCGGAAATGTCCTGGGAGGAAAGGCGGGAGGACAGGTTCCGGCGCTGGCTGAACCCGGACGTGAAGTTCGACAGCCCCGAGGCGGAGAAGGCCTATAAGCAGCGGGTCACCCGCTTCGTCAAGGCCATCAAGCTGGAGGAGGCCGACCGCGTGCCGGTGATGCTGCCGGTGCAGTTTTACCCCGCCGTCTATGCCGGCGGCAACCTCAAGAAGGTCATGTACGATTACAATGTCCTCCGCGACGCCTGGCTCAAGTTCCTTTACGAGTTCGACATGGACTCCTTCAACGCCCCCGCCCTGGTATTTCCGGGCCCGGTCATCGATATGATCGACTATAAGCTTCAAAAGTGGCCGGGGCACGGCCTGGCCGATGACGCCCCCTCCTACCAGTACGTCGAGAGCGAAAACATGCCCCCCGGGGAGTACGATGCCCTCATCCGCGACCCCGCCGATTACCTGCTGCGGTATTTTCTACCCCGCTCGGTGGGCGCCTTCGCCGGCTTCCGCAAGCTCGGCCCCCTGACGCCCTTCGTGGGGATACCGGTCTGGTACATCGCCCAGTACGGCGACCCCGAAATAAGGGCGGCCACGCTGGCCCTGCTGGACGCCGCCGAGGAGTGCA
>JBDRFW010000260.1:0-7177 GCA_043818415.1 Chloroflexota bacterium
GCCAGCTGGACGGTGGTCTATACCTGGGTTAACGGAAATGATGATAATGCCTACCATTTCTACGATATAGACCTGTCCCCTTATTCGCTCACCAGCCGGTTCTGGATTGCCTTTCAGGCCAATATGGCAGATACGGCTGACTATTTCTACGTGGATAATATCGAGGTATTATGGATATTTAACGATGATTTATACAGGCCGATAGCCGCGGACGATTTCGAGAGCGGCGGCTGGTCCGGGGGCTACGGCTGGCTGGCTGACTGGACACAAACGGGTGATTCCACCGTCACCACCAGCGGGACCCCGTACGAGGGAAGCTATCACATGTTGCTTCAGAATAATACGGGGTACGCCAGCCGGTCTGTCGACCTCTCCGGTCACACCAACGTCAGGCTCCGGTTCTGGGCCAAGGCCAATTCTTTTGAAGCCGGGGAAACGGCGCAGGCACTTATCAGCCCGAATGGCACCGACTGGACGGTGGTCTATACCTGGGTTAACGGAGATGATGACAACGTATACCGCTTCTATGACATCGACCTTTCCGCCTTTTCCCTTACCAGCCAGTTCTGGATTGCCTTCCAGGCTAATCTGTCCAGTACCTTCGACTATTTTTACGTCGATGACATACAGGTAGTAGACGTCAGCGACGTCATCGCGGACGATTTCGAGAGCGGTGGCTGGTCCGGGGGCACCGGCTGGCTGGCCGCCTGGACACAATCGGGCGATTCCAGCGTTACAACCAGCGGGGCCCCGTACGAAGGAAGCTATCACATGATGCTTCGTAACAGCACGGGATATGCCGCGCGCTCCGCCGACCTCTCCGGTCACACCAGCGCCAGGCTCCAGTTCTGGGCCAAGGCTTATTCTTTTGAGGCCGGCGAGACGGCGGAGCTGCTTGTCAGTGAAAACGGCACCGACTGGACGGTGGTCTATACCTGGGTTGACGGGGATGATGACGATGTATACCGCTTCTATGACATCGACCTCTCCACCTTTTCCCTGACCAGCCAGTTCTGGATTGCCTGGCAGGCTAATTTGTCCAGCACCTGGGACAATTTCTACGTGGATGACATACGGATAGTGGACGCCGTTGAATACGGTATTATATCCCGGGCCGGTAATGAAATAATTAAATCCGTGGTAAAAATCATCAGCGGCGAGCCTTACGTCAATTTATGGTGGATATACTGATGAAAAGAAAAATAGCCATACTGCTCATCACCCTGGCGGTCCTGGCGGCCGGCGGCTATTACGGGCTGGACTATGAAAAGCAGCAAAAGGTCCAGGAGAAAATAGCCGCTGATACCGGTAAGGTGGCGCAAGAAATAGTCGATACACCTGAACTGGCGGGTGACCTGGCGCCAAGACTCTCGGCAGCCCAGGCAAGTCTCGCCACGATGCAGACCACTTATCCCGGTAAGCCAAACAGTACACTGGTCATCAACCGAATCCTGACCCTGGCCGACGAATATAAAGTGAAGGCAATTCCATTATACACCCAGGACTGGACATCCGAAGGCTACATCGTTTTTCGTTTACATTTGTCGGTTAAAGGAGAATTCGCGCCACTGGTGGCATTCGTCAAGGCACTGGAAAAAGGAATGTTCGGCAGTCCCCTGGCCGTTGAGGGGTTGGCTGTCACGAGTAGTATGGAGCGCGCCAAGGGGGAAATAGGGGTACCTGGAACCACGCCGGTTACGGCCAGTCTGGAAGTGGCGATATATGCAAAATCCGGGTACTGAATGAGGTTCTCATGTCCAGAGCACAGGTTACATTAAATATCGGCGCCAGCGCCATCAAACTTCTCTCGGTAAAGGGAAGAGACGTTGAAAAGTGGACGAGCATGCCTCTGCCTTTTGGTCTGGTAAGAGACGGCTTGATATTACAGCCTAAAGTCGTGGGCTCGGTTATTAACGATTTATTCAAATCAGCGGGAGTCTCCAAGGATTCTGTGGTCATCAGCGTCACCGGCCTGCCGTTCACCTACCGTTTTATCAGCCTGCCCCGCATGAAACCCGAGCAACAACAGGAAGCCTTGCTCCGCGCCGCCAGGAAGGAAATGGAGCTCCCGTTTGAGCAACTCTATCTCTCCTGGCAGGCCGTCATTAAACGAAGTGACGAGCAGGATTTCTTTGTCCTGGGGGTACCCCGGAAACCCGTGGATGCCGTCATTCAAACCATGGAGGAGGCGGGGATAAAGAACTTTGACATGGATATCAAGCCGCTGTCACTGGCCAGGGCGGCTAATCAAGGAAATGCCATTATCGTGGAATTAGCTCCTGATTGCTACGATATCGTTCTGGTGGCGCAGGATATCGTATCGATGATGCATACCGTAATTCCCAAAAGGGAAGAACCGGTTGAGTACAATATTCAACGACTCGCGGACGAATTATCTAAAATAGTCGAGTTCTACAACGCCGGTCACTCCCAGAATCCGCTCAGCCCTACCACGCCCTTGCTGGTGACGGGGGAACTATTAACCGGAACAAAAACCTTCGAGCTTATCCAGACGACTACCGGATATTCAGTCGAGCCTCTGGTGCCGCCGTACAAGTTGCCCGATGATTTACCGGTCGCCGCGTTTGCTTCCAATATAGGTCTGGCATTAAAAAAGGCTTCACTGAAGGCTGCCTTAAAAAGGCATAATAGACCATATATAGATATAAATATCAACGTCCTTTCCGAAAGAGCTCGGGTCAAAACCAGTGGAGCAATCGCTAAAAATATACTGATTGTATTAGCTCTATTAATAGGGGTTGGCCTTATCTATCCGGTGTACCAGCTTAGCGGTCAGGCGCACCTGGAGACGGCGCGTCTCGATACTGAATTAACTAAGGTACGGCAGGAATTAGACCGACGGCTGCAGGTTAATAGTGAAGCGCAGCAAACGGAAAAGAAGATAGCCGAGATTATCGCTCGTAACGAGTCAATAATCGAGGAAAATAATGTCTTTTTGAATAAGGGAACCGACTTTGCCAGCGACCTGGAGCTGGTTACCGGTATTTTACCGGCTGGAGCGGTTTTTACCTCCGTGAGGGTAACCGACACCCAGATGTTTTTCCAGGGTAAAGCCGATGGCTATGCCACGCTGATAAGTTACGCCCTGGCCCTGGAGAAGCTTTTTTCCGATGTCCGGATTGACTGGATAGATGATAGTATTATCCAGACTGCCAATAACACTCCGGTATTCTCCGGGATATCTTTCAATATTGTCATCGATAAGTAATCCGGTACGCAAATTAGTCCGAAGATAAAAAAAGAAAGAGAGGGATAAAAATTTCCCTCTCTTCCTCCCCAATTATTTCGTCAGCTTACGTTAAATACTTTTTCCAACCAGGAACTGCTATTTACGGGAAACCGGTAGAGACCTGGGTAACCATGCCGGTGGCATCGCTGGAATAATTACCGGTAGTCATTTGATAGCGCAGGTAATCCGGATATAGCGCGTTGCCGGCAGGAAACAACGACATATTGTCGGTGGCGGCGGTGATGTTTACCGAACTTATCTTCTGGTGTGCCATCATGGTATCAACCCCGGTCTGGACAATGGATAATTCGGTACTGGCTCCTTCGGTTTGACCGTACCCGACGAATGTGGCCGCATTAGGAATCACGATAGCAGACAGATCGCTAAAAGAGCGAACACAACCAGCAGCTCTACTAACGTAAATCCTCGTTCGTTTTGGTGCAATTTTTTAAAGAACCTCATTAAATTGTACCCCCCTTATTTATTCTCCCCTTTTTTAATCAGTTGGTTGAAAGCTTTATATATTTTTCAACCCTGTTATTTATTTACTTGGTTTTATGCAGAAATTATAAGTAATAAGTGGTAACAGAAGAATAATAATATTCCGCAATTCTATAAATAAAAGATAAAAATAGGTGAATGGAAGATTATCGACTATTCCTGGTAAGAAGCGCCAACCCAATAAGGTTGGCGCTTAATTTGTGGAATATTAAGGGTAATCCCTTGACCTGACCGCTGAGAAGCCGGGGCTCAGGCCGGCAACCGGTAGCCTTCCCGGCGGGCCCGGGTATCCATCTCCCCGGTCACCAGGCGCTCCAGGGGCAGCAGGACCTCATTATCCGTCTTGCGCAGGTCGATGATTTTCAGGTAACCCCGGCACCGCTCGCAGACGTTGAGGCGGTAAAGCTCTTTCTCGTCGGCAAAGAAGGACAGCGCGCTCTGGTCCTGGGTCCCGCAGTAGGGGCACTCGATGCGCTGGAAAAGCCACTCGGAGTCGCAGCGCGAGCACAGCAGCCACCGCGCCCCCCGTTCCCTGTCCAGGAAAGCGAAGTCCGGTCGGCCCCCGCAGATGGGGCAGTAGCTTCGGCGCCACCGCTCCTGCTCGACCGAGCCAATCAGCGTTTTCGCGTAAGCGGCCAGCCATGGCTTGAGGGTGAGTTGAATGATGACCCGCATGAGGGTCTCGCTGATGCCGCCGAGCATCGCCGGGGACGGCTTCTCCCCGTTGAACCAGGCACGGACGGCCTTCCCGGTGAGGAGGCGTTCGGCTCCCGGTTTTTTCAGGTTCTCGGGAATCTCCCCGAAGAGCCCGGGGTAACGGGAAAAGACATCGATGACCCTGACGAAAACGTCACGCACCGCTTCCAGGTCGAGGTTGAAGTCGTCATAGCCCAGCAGCGGGAACCCCTGCTCCGTTCGCTTGCGGATAGCCTCGGCGCTCAGGCCGATTTTGGGGGCGCCGATGTGTTTACGGGCCGCGTCATAGACCAGGACTATTTCACGGTAGAATTGCAGGAGGAGGGGAAGGCCTCCCTCCTCCTGCTCGAGCTCCGACAATCTTTTTAGAATCTTGTTATTGGTTTTTGTTGCCACCGGACCTGCTATTCCTTGTCCTTGCTGATTTTGGCATACCACTTCCCGTGGTGAGCTTTGGCGTACTCCGTGGATATTTTACCATTGGCCATGGCGTTCCAGGACTCGGTCATGAGGGGGTGGAACACGCCGAGATAGATGTGAAAGAGGAACATCACGCCGGTGGCGATGAAGGAGAGGTCATGGATAAAGACCATCCACTGTAAGACGGCCGGCGGCGCGGCGGTCTTGGCAAACCACAAGACAGCCCCGGTGATGACAAAAATCACCCCGAAGACGATCACCATGAGCCACCACAGTTCCTGGCCGGTGTTCATCGAGTCCTGGGGCGGCATGCCTTCTTCGTAGCCCTGAAAGTAGTAGCCGGGGGCGGCCTTCAGCCAGCCCATATCGTCTTGGCCCCAGCTAAAGGCCTGTTTCAGGCCTCGGGCCATCGATTTCGGGTCGAGGATGATATAGATGACGGGTGCGACGACGAAGATGGCGGCAACGATGCGGTGAATGAGCCGCGTCCAGCTGTCTTCAGCCAGGAAAGCCAGCCCCGGGATGAAGAGGACGAGTCCGGTCAGGAACAGGATAACGAAAGCGCCGGCGTGTATCCAGTGTAATACCCTTACTGGCGTCCTGTACTTTTCTACCTCGTGGTGAGTCATTTCGCCTCCTTCTTGGCGTTAGTCCGGGCGACCAGCCAGTTCATTCCCAGGCCGATGATGGTCAGACCGCCCACCGCCCAGCCAACCGGCTGGATGACGTTCTTCCAGGCCTTGGTGACCCCCTCGACCCGGGGTGCGGCCGGCAGACCGTAAACCGCCGGGGCATCGTCGAGGACATACATGACGTGCAGGCCGTTCAGCTCGTTTTCGCCGTAGAGATTGGCGCCGCTCCAGCCCATCGTTTTGAGGGTGCCGACCCTTTCTCTGCCCGCAGCTACCATCTGGTCACGGTCGCCGTACTTCAGGGCGCCGGGGGGGCAGGTCTTGACGCAGGCCGGCCCCATGCCGGCATCGAGGCGGTTCAACCCCTGGGTGGTGCAGAGCGTGCACTTGTCCATCTTGGCAATGCCGGTGAGCAGGTTGCGGGTGGAGCGCGGTATGTTGAAGGGACAGGCGTCAATGCAGTAGCCGCAGCCGGTGCAGGTATCCCTGTTATACTCCACAAAGCCGAGCGCGTTGTGGTAGAGGGTGCCGTTGGGGCAGGCCAGGACGCAGGCGGCATCGGTGCAGTGCATACAGGCCTGGCGGGTGAAGAGCCAGCGAACCCGGCCGCCGCTCTCCACCTCGGTGAAGCGCATCTTGAGCCAGGTGGAAGGGGAGAGGTCGGGCGGGTTCTCGTAGCTGCCGCGGTTTGACGCCTTGACACCATTTTGCTCGGTGGGTATATATTCGTCATTCCCGTTCCATTGCTTGCAAGCTACCTGGCAGCCCCGGCAGGCGGTGCATTTGGTTGCGTCGAACAGTATCGCTTTCTCGGCCATTATTTCCTCCTAATCTCTAGACCTTCTTGACGTCTACCAGGAAGGCTTTGTACTCGGGAATCATCGTATTGGCGTCACCGACGTGGGGCGTCAGCTCGTTGGCGCTGGCCCCCGTGGAGAGGCCGGTATAGCCCCAGTGCCAGGGGATGCCAACCTGATGTACCTGGCGTCCGTTCATCTGGAATGGCTTGAAGCGCTTGGTTACCACGGCGACCACTTCGATGCGGCCGCGGGCGGACTCGACGATGACCCTCTCGCCGTTGGCGATTCTCTTCTCGGCAGCCAGTTCCTCGCTCATTTCCACGAACGGCTCGGGCTGGGCCTCGATGACCCAGGGCATGTTGCGGGTCATCTGCCCGCCCTGCCAGTGTTCGCAGACGCGGTAGGTCGAGCAGACAATCGGGTATTTGTCCGGGGTGCCCTGCTCTTCGGGTCGCCAGACCTTGATGGCGGGGTTGTTCTGCTGTCCGGACATGGCGTTGGGCACCGGGGCTTCCCAGGGCTCGTAGTGCTCCGTCAGCGGGCCGTCGACCAGGCCGCTGCCGAAGAGCCGGGCATGGCCTTCCGCTTTCATGATGAACGGCCACTTGGTCGTCTCCGGGTTGACGTTAATCGGGGGCCAGCCGCCGTCGGGTACATCGCCGTCCCAGCCGCCGGCGTCACCCTTGGTCGGGTTCCACTTGATAACCGGCTGCTCGGCGTCCCAGGGATTGCCGTCGAGATCGACGGAGGCGCGATTGTAAATGATGCGCCGGTTGACGGGCCAGCACCAGCCCCACCTGGGGTAGAGGCCGATGTTGAACATGTCCGGCGTGGTATCACGGCGGGCGGCCATATTGCCGTCCTCGGTGTAGCTGGCG
>JBDRFW010000261.1:0-7669 GCA_043818415.1 Chloroflexota bacterium
GGCAACCCGATGAAGTACACCCTGGTCATCGCCGAAAACGAGGAGGAGAGCCCCTGGGAGCCGCTCCACGTGGAGTACGGCTACAAGAAGGAGGACAGCACCGTCACCCTCTCCTTCCCCCAGACCTACCTCCAGCACTGGCCGTACAGCGCCGATGCCCAGGGAATCCTGCGGGCCGTGGTGGATAATACGCCGCGGGGCATGCGCCGCACCATCATCTTCACCCCACCCCACGCCAATAACCTGGCACGGGAGGGGTTCAGCAAGGAAGACGTCAAGAAGTATATCGCGGAAAACAAGCTCGTGCCGGCCTCAAGTATGAGAAGGATGCAGATGGGAAGGCCGCCGCTGGACTACGGCAGCATACCGGAAAAGAACGACGAGCTGGTGCCGATGATAAAGGACAGCCGGTTTATCCGGGTCATCGTCGGCGGCGGGCCGGGCGCCTTCATCGCCCACTGCGTCGGCGGGGGCGCCACCCCCGGCCAGAAGGAGACCCAGAAGATAGAGCTGCCGAAGAACTGGGACAGGCTGGTGGCTAAATATAAGAACGTGGTGCCCACCTACGCCAAGTACTAGCCCGGAAAAAGCCGAAGCAGAAATACAAAACCGGGAGGTAAAAGATATGAGTACGGAGAAATCGGGCGCCTCTTACGAGGTGCTCAGCCCCTGGTCGGAGGCCGACCCCCTGCCGCTGAAGGGGCTGGCGCCGCGGCTGGCCGACCTGGCCGGGAAGAAAATCGGCCTGTTGAGCAACAACAAGCGCGCCGGCCCCCTCATTCTGACGGTCGCCGAGAGGATACTTAAGGAAAGATACCCCACCGTGACGACGAGCTGGTTCAAGGCCAACACCTTCTCCGTTTCCGCGCTGGAGGCGGACCGGCGGGGGGAGTTCGAGGACTGGATTAAGGGCCTGGACGCCGTCGTGGCGGCCGTCGGCGACTGAGGGGCATGCACCAAGTACCTTGTGTACGACGCTATTTTCATCGAGGAACACCATAAACCGGCCGTCACCTTCGTCTTCGAGCACTTTCTCAACGACGCCATGTCGGCGGCCTCTTCCCGGGGGATGCCCGTGGTCAGGGTCGTGGCGGAGACCATCGTCTCCGAGTCCACCGTCATCCCGACCATCGAGGCGGCCATCACGGCCGTCGCCGACGACATGGTGGCCGCCCTGACGAAGCCGCTGACCGCCGGGGAGAAGTCCCCGAAGCGCCGCGAGCCGGAGAACCCGCCGCGCCTGGCCTTCAAGGGCAGCCTGGAAGAGGTCAACCGCTTCTTCTACCAGCGGGGCTGGACGGACGGCCTCCCCGTTATCCCCCCCACCGGGGAAGCCGTGGCCGAGATGCTCACCGGGACGGACCTGCCGGCCGACCACCTGGTGGCGGAGCTGGAGCCGCGGCGGGGCAAGGCCACCGTGGAGCGGATTGCCGTCAACGCCGTCATGGCCGGCTGCCTGCCGACCTATATGCCGCTGCTCATCGCCGGGGTGCAGTGCCTCACCGAAAGCCCCATCGCCGGGATGATGGCGGCCAGCACGGGGTCGTTCTCCCCCTTCTGGCTCATCAATGGCCCCATCCGCAACGATATCCACGTCACCTGCACTTACGGGGCGGCCAGCCCGGGGAACATCGCCAACGCCGCTATCGGGCGGGCCATGGGCCTGATAACCAAGAACTTCCGGGGCATTCGCAAGCAAATCGAAGACATGGGCGTGCTCGGCAATCCGGGGAAGTACACCTGGGTCGTCGGGGAAAACGAAGAGAACAGCCCCTGGGAGCCCTTCCACGTGGAGCGCGGCTTCCAGAAGGGGGACAGCACGATTACCGTCACCTTCCCGCAGTCCTTCCAGCAGATGATACCCTTCGGCACCGATGACAAGGGCATCCTGGCCACGGTGGTGGGCAGCGTTACCCCGGCGCGGATGGGCATCTTCGGCCTGGCCCTGACCCCGTCCAACGCTAAAGCCCTGGCCGACGGCGGCTGGAATAAGAAGACCATCAAGGAGTACATCCTGAAGAACACACGCGTCCCCGATGACTACTACTCAAAGCTCGGCCTGGAGTTCAGCGGGCCCTTCGACCGGGGCAATATCAGCGCCCAGGGCGACCCCAAACTGGTCTTTCACCCCACCCCCCGCGACCCGGAGCCGGTCCAGATCTACGTCTACGGCGGCTTCGGGTCATGGCTGGGTTTCCTCCAGGGAGGGCCATCGCCCGCCACCCGCAAGGCGGAGCTGCCCCAGAGCTGGGACAGGCTGGTGGCTAAATACCGGAATATCGTGCCCAACTACGTGCGCTACTAGGAAGAGTGCCGACCCTTTGTTTACTCCGGGAGCCCCTCGATGAAGTCGCGGAGGTAAATCAGGGCGTGGTTGATGGTCCGGCTGATGCGCAGCGGCACCCGGCCGGGGAGACCGGGAGCTTCGGACGTATGGCTGTCCTTTTCCATGTCCACGGCGATAAAGGCGCTGCCCCGCGGCGCGCCGGGGGCATCATGGTAAAAACCATCGATGGCCAGCCCGATATCCGCCCCGAACTGGAGTCGGGCCGACCGGGCCATCGCGGCGGCGCTTTCATTCCCGACTCTGGAAGCGTCGGTCGGCAGCACGATACCGCCCTTGAAGCACCCGGCGACCTCCGGCGTGCCGCTCAGCGAAGAGGTCAGCCGGCCGCCGGTCAGCGACTCGCTGACGGCCAGGGACAGCTTACGGTCGCAGAGCAGCTTCCCCACCACCCCTTCCAAAGTAGCGGCGTCCGCGCCCCAGACATGGTGCTTGAGTATCTCCCTCACGTCACGCTCCCGCGCCGCCAGCATGGCGCCGGCCTCGGCCTCGGTGGCCGCCTTGGCCGTGATGCGCAGGTTGATGCCGTCCGGCCGGGCGTAGAGGGCGAGCGTCGGGTTGGCCGACCCCAGGTACGGCGTCACCAGCTCGTCTACTTTACCCTCGGACAGGCCCCACGTCTTGAGCATACGCGATAGTATCACCGCCCCGCTCTTCTCCCTGAGCCGGGGCAGCACGTGGCGGTGCCACATCTCCTGCATCTCGGCGGGGGGACCGGGCATCGTCACGATGATGCGCCCCTCCTTCTCCACCCACCAGCCCGGGGCCGTGCCGGCGGCGTTACGCAGGGCTACCGCCGAGGGAATCACCGTGGCCTGCTTGATATTGTTCTCCGGCATCTCCAGGCCGCGCCGGGCGAAGAACGCCACCAGCTCTTTCTTGAGGTCGGCGTCCACCCTGATCTTTTCCCCCAGCATCCCGGCGATGACCTCCCGCGTGATATCCCCCTGGGTGGGGCCCAGGCCGCCGGTAATGATGACCAGGTCCGACCTCTCCCAGGCCTGCCGCAGGACCCCGGAGAACCTCTGGAAGTTGTCACCTACCGTGGAGGAGTAATAGAGGTCGATGCCCAGCGCGGCCAGCTGACCGGCCAGGAAAGGCGTGTTGACATCGGTGACCTCGCCGAGCAGCAGCTCGGTGCCGCTGGTAATGATTTCCGCTTTCATGACAAGTCTATTATCCGGCAAACGGCCCAAATGCTCAAGTGGCCGGCCGGCGGGTTTTGAAACATCGGCCGGACTGTGCTAAGGTGAAAATAAAGGCGGCAACATGGAAGCTGACATCATCAAGAGCCCGGACACGGCCAGGAAAAACAGGGTGCCCCCCGGCCAGAAGCTGACGGAAAAGTGGCCGTTGCTGCATTACGGCACGTCGCATAAAATAGACGCTGCCGACTGGAAGTTCCGTATCTTCGGGCTGGTGGAAAAAGAACGGACGCTGACCTGGGACGAGTTCCAGGCCCTACCCCGGGAAAAGGTATTTTCCGATATCCACTGCGTCACCACGTGGTCGAAGCTGGACAACCTCTGGGAGGGGTTGAGCACCGGCGTCATCAAAGACCTGGTGAACATCCGGCCGGAGGCCCGCTTCGTCATGGTCCACGGCGCGGGCGGGTTCACCACCAACCTCTCCGCGGACGACTTCTTTCAGCCGGATGTCCTTTTCGCGCTGAAGCACGACGGCCGGGATTTACCGCCGGAGCACGGCGCTCCGGTGAGGCTGATTGTCCCCCGTCTCTACTTCTGGAAGAGCGCCAAGTGGGTCACCGGCGTTGAGTTCATGGCCGAGGAACGGCCGGGGTTCTGGGAGTCTAACGGCTACCACCTCCGCGGCGACCCCTGGAAGGAAGAGCGGTACTCCCGCTGACAGTGATTCAGGCGATGCGCTGGCGTCAAAGCTACCCTGAACCTGCCTGTCCCAGCCCCATCTCGCGCTCCAGGTCCTCCACCAGCTTCAAATACTCTTTATGTTTGCCGGCGCCGATACGCTCCAGTTCAACTTCCTCGAATTTGTCGATCAGCGCCATCTGGTTGGCCGGGGAAAGCATGCGGTCGGCCATCTCGTAGAGGATATTGTCTTCCTTGTCGATATGCTGGCGCAGCAGCTGGGCGTAGTCGCGGGCGTTCTTCGCAGCCGCATTCAGCGCCTTTTTTTCTCCCTTGGCATAGCGCCGGCCGTCCTCCTCCATCCCCCGTACCAGGGCGCGGCCCTGTTCGTGCTCGGCGAGCATCACGCCAATCGGCCCCGATTCCCCGGGAATACCCAGCTTCTCCAGGGTGGGGAAGAGGTTGTCCTCCTCCTTGCCGTGATGGCAGCGGTCGGCGAAATTACGGATAAAATCGACCGCCCGGGGAAAGAAGTCCGCCGGCAGCTCCCGGCCGGCGTCCACCCTGGCCGCGGCCGCCTCGAGGACAGCCAGCATCCTCTCGATGATGCGGTGCTCCTGTTTCAGCTCCTCGGTCGCTGACATACTATCACCCCCGTGAATAATTCATTTTATCGTCTTCCTCGCCTCGATGAGCTTGAAGATTCCCGCAGCAAGGTCGGTAACCTTGACCACCACCAGCCCGCTCCGGGCGACATTGTCCACGGTCTTCCGGTTGATGTTCGCTCCCATCAGACGCACCACCAGGGGATTGACCGTGTCCATGAGCCGGGCCAGGACGCGGTTGGCGCTGAGGACGTGCTCCAGCAGCAGCACTTTGCCCCCCGGCCGGCAGACGCGCGCCACCTCGGTCAGGCCGCGGACGGGGTCGGGGACGGAGCAGAAAACGAAGCTGCCCAACACGGTATCGAAGCTGTCGTCCTCAAACTGGAGGTCCTGGACGTCCATCGTCAGCAGGCGGACCTTGACCCCGAGCCGGGCCGCCTTATCCCTGGCCCGCCGCAGCATTCCTTCACTGAAATCGACGGCGGTAACGCTGGCGTTCTCAGGATAGTAGGGGAAATTCTTGCCGGTACCAACCCCAACCTCCAGGACTTCCTGCCCCTCCACCTTGCTCCACAGCATCTGGCGCCAGCGACTGTACCGCGTCCTCTCCACCACCCCCTCTATGAGGTCGTAGAGCGCCGCGTTTCTGTCATAGCGCCTCCGGGCCGATTCCGTCTCCCGGTTTTCCGTTACCATCCTGATTAAATGATACTACTTTCCGTTCCATGCGTCACTACTACGACTGGCGGGCTGCCCGTACTTGACAGTCAAGGGTCGGAGTTTGTAGACTAAGATAGTCACCTTTATCACCAATAAGCCGATGAAACTATCTAGCCGGGGACGCTACGGGACGAGGGTGCTGCTGGACATCGCCATGCACAACGGCGAAGGGCCGGTGCCGCTGCGGGATATCGCGCGGCGCCAGCAGATACCGCTGGCCTACCTGAAGCGCCTGATAACCCCCCTGGTGGGCGCCGGCGTGATGCGGGGCCTGCGGGGCGTGGGCGGGGGCGTGCTGCTGGCCAGACCGCCGCAGCAGGTAAACCTCCTCGAGGTTATCCGCCTGCTGGAAGGCACGGCGCCGCTGGTGGAATGCATCGACCGGCCGGAGGTCTGCAAGCGCTCCCGCGGTTGCGTCACCCGGGAGCTCTGGACCGAGCTGGACCGGGCCGCCCGCCAGGTCCTGGAGAGCACCACGCTGGAAGACCTGGTGGAGCGCCAGAAAATCAAGGACAAGAACGCCGGCGAGATGTACTATATTTAACCGGTTACCACCGGGGGCAGCGATAGCTATTCCGAGGAAAAGAGGGAGGTCACCATGGAGATAGAGACTTTGAGCATCCACGCCGGGGAGCGGCCGGACCCCGCTTACGGGGCCGTCGGCACGCCCATCTACCAGACGTCCACCTTCGCCTTCTACGATGTCGGTAAAAACAAGGGCTATGACTACTCCCGCACCGCCAACCCGACGCGTAAAATCCTGGAGGAAACCATCGCCCGGCTGGAGGGGGGCAAGGCGGGGTTCTGCTTCGCCACCGGCATGGCCGCCGAGACCACCGTGCTGCACCTGCTCAAGGCCGGCGACCACGTTATCAGCGGCGACGACGTCTACGGCGGGACCTTCCGCCTGCTGGAGAACGTGATGCGGCCCTTCGGCGTGGAGACCACCTTCATGAGGCTTAACGACCGGCGGAAAATCGAGGCCGCCATCCGGCCCAACACCCGGATGATATGGCTGGAGACGCCCTCCAACCCGCTGCTCAACATCACCGACGTGGAGATTGTGGCGGACGTCGCTAAAAAGCACCGCCTGCTCACGGCCATCGATAACACCTTCGCCACCCCCGTGTTTTTAAGGCCCATCGACTACGGCATCGACATCGTCGTCCACTCCACCACCAAGTACCTCAACGGCCACTGCGACGTGGTCGGCGGCGCCGTGGTGACCACCACCGACGAGCTTACCGAGCGGGTGCAGTTCCTGCTCAACGCCATGGGTACCTGCGCCTCGCCGTTCGACTGCTGGCTGGTGCTCCGCGGCCTGGAAACGCTCTCCCTGCGGGTGAAGCAGCACGCGCAGAACGCCGCCGTCGTCGCTGATTTCCTCGGCAGCCACCCGGCAGTGGCCAAGGTCTATTACCCCGGCCTGAAGTCCCACCCCGGCCACGAGATAGCCCGGCGGCAGATGAAGGGCTTCGGGGGGATGGTCGCCTTCGAGCTCAAGGGCGGCACCGACGCCGCCTACGCCTTCCTGAAAAAAGTTAAGCTTTTCCTCCTGGCGGAGTCGCTGGGCGGGGCCGCCTCGCTGGTAGCCCACCCGGCCACGATGACCCACGCCTCCATGCCCAGGGAGCACCGCGAGAAAGCCGGCATCACGGACAGCCTGGTCCGGTTGTCGGTCGGGCTGGAAAATATCGATGATATCATCGCCGACCTGCGCCAGGCCCTGGAGTCCGGATAGAAGGAGGTGGTTGGAATGTCTCACGCGACGACCCTGAGGTGCCGGAAATGCGGCCGTGAATACCCGCTAAAGCCGCTCAACCTCTGCGATTTCTGCCTGAGCCCGCTGGAGGTCAACTACGACTACAAGGCGATGGCCGCGGCGGTGAGCCGCGATAAGCTGGCGGCGGGGCCGCCCGGCATGTACCGCTACCGCGAGCTGCTGCCCATAGAGAGCGACCCCGTGGACATCGGCACCGGTTTCACGCCGCTGACCAAGGCGGACAACCTCGGCCGCGAGCTGGGACTAGACAACCTCTATATCAAGAACGACGGGCTCAACCCCACCTTCTCCTTCAAGGACAGGGTGGTCTCGGTGGCCGCCACCAAGGCCGTCGAGTTCGGCTTCAGCGCCATCGCCTGCGCCTCCACGGGGAACCTGGCCGCCAGCGTGG
>JBDRFW010000262.1:0-7404 GCA_043818415.1 Chloroflexota bacterium
ACCCGGTAGAAATCGCGGCTCCCCAGGCGGGCGATGATGGAAGCGATGCCCTGGTGGCCGCCGCTGCTGCTGCCGAAGCGCAGGCGGATTTTGCCCAGGGGCAGGTCGAGGTCATCATGGATAACGATAAGGTCAGCAGGAGTGATTTTCAGTCGCTTGACCAGTCGGCCGACCGCTTCCCCGCTGGCGTTCATGAAGGTCTGGGGGCGGGCCAGCACCACCTTTTCCCCCTCGATTTCCCCGCGGCCGGTGCGGGCTTGCCCCTGTTTCTTATCGAAGCGGATGCCGTACGACCGGGCGAGGTGCCGGAGGCAGGTAAAGCCGATATTGTGCCGGTTGCCGGCGTAAGTGTGTCCCGGATTACCCAGGCCGACGACGAGTTTCATAGGTTGGCCTTCTCGAGCATTTTCAGGAATTTCTGCTCATCGAGTACTTCAATGCCCAGCTCCCGGGCGCGGGCCAGCTTGGAGCCGGGTTCCTCGCCCGCCACGACGTAGCCGGTCTTGCGGGTGACGTTGTCCTTGGCCACCCCGCCCAGCGCCTTAATCCTTGCTTCCGCCTCCGGCCGCGTCAACGTCTCCAGCCGGCCCGTCAGGACAAACTCCCGGCCGGACAGGGGCAGCGCCGAGGGTCCGGCGGCCTTCTCCTCCAGCTTGACGCCCGCTTCCCTTAGCCTCCTGATGATGTTGAGGTTTTCCTCCTGGCGGAAGAAGGCGGTAATGCTGTCGGCAATCTTGGGGCCGATGGCTCCGATCTCCATGAGCGCTTCTTTCGAGGCTTTGGCCAGGTCATCAATGCGGTGGTAGCGGCCGGCCAGGACCTCCGCCATCTCGGTGCCGACGTGCCGGATGCCCAGGGCGAAGATAACCCGGGCCAGCGGCCTCTCTTTGCTCCGGTTGATGGCGTTGATAATGTTCCCGGCGCTCTTCTCACCCATTTTCTCCAGGTCGGCAATCTGCTCCTTCTCGAGGTAATAGATATCGGCGGCGTCTTTGACCAGCCCCTTGTTAAAGAGCGTCACCCCTATTTTTTCCCCGATGCCGCGGATATCCATGGCACCCCGCGAGGTGAAGAGCTCGATGCGCTGCTGGGCCTGGGCGGGGCAGGCGGCGTTGGTGCAGTAGTACATCACCTCGCCCTCCGGCTTGACGATGCTCTCTTTCCGGCACGAGGGACAAACGGGCTGTCCTTTATCATTCTTCGGTAGCTTCTCCAGCAGGTTGAACTCCTTTTCCTGGCCGGCGCGCTTGGAGGCAATCGGCCCCACCACCTCCGGGATGACCTCGCCGGCCCGCTGGATGATGACCGTATCGCCGATGCGGATGTCCTTACGGCGGATGTCGTCCTCGTTGTGCAGGGCGGCCTGCTTGATGGTGACCCCGCCCACTTTGACCGGCTCCAGGATGGCGAAGGGGTTGATGGTTCCGGTACGCCCGACGCTGATGCCGATGTCCTTGAGCACGGTGGTGCCCTGGACGGCCGGGAACTTGTAAGCGATGGCCCAGCGGGGCTCGTGGCCGATGTCACCGAGCTCCCCCTGAACGTTGAGCTGGTTTATCTTGATAACGATGCCGTCGGCCTCGTAGCCGAGGCTTTCCCGCTTCCCTTCCCCCTCGCGGTAGTACGCCTCCACTTCCGCAATGTCCTTGAGCCGGCGGTTGTTGGGGTTTATCTTGAAACCCAGCTCTTTCAGATACTCCATGGTCTCCCAGTGAGTCGGGGGCATGACCTTCCCATCAGCCCAGCCCAGCATGTAGATGTAGATGTCCAGCGGGCGCCGGGCCGTGATGCGGGAGTCGAGCTGCCTTACCGAGCCGGCGGCGGCGTTCCTGGGGTTGGCAAAGAGGGGCTGGCCTTCCGCCGCCCGCTCCTGGTTCAGCTTCTGAAAGCCCGTCCGGGAAAGGAAGACCTCCCCCCGTACCTCGAAGCGGGGCGGGGCTTCCCTGGAAACGGAGAGCGGGATGCTGCGTATGGTCCCCAGGTTCTGGGTGATATTCTCCCCCCGGAAGCCGTCGCCGCGGGTGGCGCCGGTGGTCAGACGGCCGTTCTCGTAGGTGCGGGCCACCGCCAGCCCGTCAATCTTGTGCTCCCCGACGAAGTCGAACGACGCATCGCCAGCCAGCCGGGACGTACGCGTCAGCCAGGCCTTAAGCTCCTCATCAGAGAAGACGTTGCCCAGCGAGAGCAGGGGGAAACGGTGCTCCACCACGCCGAAGGCCTCCACCGGGGCGGCGCCGACCCTCTGGGTGGGAGAGTCCGGGGTGAGGAGCCGGGGGTTTTCCTCCTCCAGCTTTTTCAGCTCCCGCATCAGGTCGTCGTATTCGGCGTCGGAAATTTCCGGGCTGTCCAGGACGTGATAGCGGTAGTTGTGGTGGTTGATTGCCGCCTTCAGCTCGTCGATTCTCGTCTTAGCCTCTTCGGGACCGACCACGCCAATACCTCTCTTTATTTTTCCCGCCTCAGCTCGAAGACCACCGGGTTATCGGGGTCGGGGCAGGCTACCCGGGCCCTGTCCGGGCCGCTTTCCCAGGGGAAGGAACCCCCGAACTGCAGCACTTCGGCGAAGGGGAAGAGCGTGTAGAGCGCCCAGGTGCACAGCCCCGCGGGCGACGTCTGGTCGATGACGAACTCGTCCCCCACCCTGTGGCCGGCCTGGCAGGTCCCTGCCTGCGATACGACCCTGGCGACTATCTTCGTCATACCGTCCTGCCGGTGGTGATTTTATCGCTCAGCTCCGTGCCGGTAATCTCCAGAAAGTGGATACCATCCCTGATGACCTTCCGGCTCTCCGTTATTTGAAGCCTCTTCTGGAACAGGGGGCCGTCGATAACCAGGCTGTGGTATTCCCCGGCTTCACCGCAGGGGGTGACGCCCTTCGTTTTGCCCAGCTCTTCCAGCTCCGCCAGGAAGTCGTGGTCTATTTTACGTCCCAGCACCTCTTCCCCGAAGAACTCGGACTTGGCGGCGACGACCACCGCCACGAAGCCGGTGTCGATGAACTCCTCCATGAGCACTTTCTGGTCCTCCCCCCAGAGGGGCAGGAAGGGGGTGATATCCGCCTCACGGCAGACCCGTTCAATCCACTCGCGGTGCGGATTGAAGTCGATGTCCCCGAAGACGCCCCCCTCGATTCCCTCCGCCTTGAAGGTGCGGAGCATCTTGATAAACTCGGCTTCGTAGGTGTCCCTGGTGGTGCATTGCTGCACGATGGTAATCCCCAGAGCCCGGGCCTGGGCCCGTATCACCGAAGACGCCATGCCGTGACTGCAGGAGCGCTGCCGGTCCTCGGTGACGGTGTTGGCCAGGTAGCGCACTTCGAACCCGTTCTGGACCGCCCGGTTAAGGGCCAGGCAGCAGTCCTTGCCGCCGCTCCATGAAGCAAAAACCCGGTACATGAGACCTCCTATTTTTTAAGGTGTGAAACGTCGTTGAGTAAGCGCAGTATGGCTCCCTGCGGGAAGGTCTCCAGGACACTCAACGAGCCCTGGTCGACCTGCATCTTGCGCCAGCAGGCCAGGTCCAGGCCCAGCAGGTTGCAGATGATGAGCCGCAGCGTGCCGGCGTGGGCCACGACGACGACCGTCTCCCCCGCCTGGTGCTTTTCGAGCCGGTCCAGGAATACCCTGACCCGGTCGTTCAGCGCGTCGAGGGTCTCCCCGCCGGGAAAGGTGGGGCGGGGCTCCCAGTTCATGAGCTCCTCGGCCAGCTCCGGGTGCAGCCTGGTTATCTCCCCGAAGGTCAGGCCCTCAACGTAGCCGAAGTTAAGCTCGTTCAGTTCGGCTACCCGGTGCACCGCCGCGTCCAGCCCGGCGGCGATGATTTCCGCGGTGAGTTGGGCGCGACTCAGCTGGCTGGTATAGACCGTCCCCACCTTCTCCTTGACGAGGCGGTCCCGCAGCTGCTCCGCCTGCCGGATGCCGGTATTACTCAGGGCGATATCCGTCTTCCCCCAGAAACGGTCGGCCTTATAAAGCTTGGTCCGGCCGTGCCTTACTAAAAAAAGTCTTGCCACAGCACCTCCTTGAAAATATTCCAGTGTCATTGCGAGCGAAGCGAAGCAATCTCATATATTAAGGAATTGCTTCGTCGCTACGCTCCTCGCAATGACCTAAGTTAAAATATTATTCCTCTTCCCCGGCGCGCGGCTTCACCCAGAGCTGGGGGAAGGTGGACGTGACGCGCCGCAGGGACTCCAGCTTCTTTTTAATATCTTCGGCGATGGCGGCGTCGGTGAGGAGCTGCTTGAGGCGCTGCTGGTCCATTCCCAGCACCTTTTCCCACAGCCCCAGCGGCTCCAGCAGTGCCCTGACGTCCTCCTCGGTGAAGCCGGTCCTCTCCACGAGCTTATAGGTAACCTCGTGCTCGCTGCCGTAGAGGCGGTTCAGGTCCTCGGCCTGGCAGTAGGCGGTAATCTTCTCCTTGACCTCGTCGAGCTGCATCTGGAGGTCCTTAATCTGTGCCTGGAGTTCGGCGTAGCGCTCGATGGCCTCGGCGGCGGCAATCCCCGGCAACAGCTCCTGGCGGGCCGTCTGCGGCGCCTCAATGAGGTACTGGTGGCGGTAGTAGGGGCAGTGCTCGGGGAAATCGCAGGGGCAATAGTCGTTCTCGGTGGCGGGGAACTTCCCCGCGGCGATATCGCCGGCCACGTCCCGCACCAGCTGCCGGGCCCGCTCGATTCTGGCCGCGTCCCGCGGCGGGCAGCTGCAGGCGGTGTTCGACCGGAGGTGGTAGAGGGTGAGCTGCTCCACGGGCAGTTTCCAGGTCTGCTCGGCGGCCATCTGGTATATCGTCAGCTGGAGGTCATCCTCCAGGTAGTCGGCGGTAAAGAGCTCCTTGTTCGTCTTGTAGTCGATTATCGCCAGCCCGCCGTTGTCCAGCTTGTCCACCCGGTCGATAAAGCCCCGCAGCTTGGTGCCGTCGAGGTCCAGGTAAAAGCTGCGCTCCAGCGCCACCGGCAGGCGGAAATCGGCGGTGTGGATTTCCCAGAAACGGGTGAGTATCTCCCGCCCGTAGTCCTTGAACCTGGCCTCTTCCTCCGGCGATTCGTAGGCCGTGGCAATCCAGGCCTTTTCGTAGTACCGGAGCAGCTCTTCCAGGGAGGGAGGCGGGGGCGTGTTTACCCGGAAAAAGCGCTCGACGCAGCGGTGCATGGTGGTGCCGAAGCTGAAATACCACCGGTCCTTCGGCTTGAGGCCGTCGATGTACTGCAGCTTGTAGCACAGGGGGCACGACTGGTAGAGCGAAATCTGGGTAAAGCTTAGGGGTCTGATTGTTGTCCTCCCGTTAGTCTATTGGGCCCGGCGGGCGCGGCCAAAGGGCACCGGCGGTCAAGCGCGTTCCGGGCTTCACTTTTTAACGCTGTCGATATATTCGTCCAGCGTCATGGCGGCCAGGGTATTGGTCTGCAGCGTCCCCCGCGAGCCCAGCTCCGTGGCCACCCTGGCGATGGTCTTGTTATCGGGTGCTTCCAGGATGTTGATGAAATCGTACTGGCCGAGGACGACGTACTGGGCGATTATCTTGACGCCCATGGCCTCGACTTCCTTGTTGACCTCTTTTATCCGCTGCGGGTTGGCCTTTACCGTTTTCCTGCCTTCATCGGTGAGATTGGTCATCATAACATAGAGCGCCATAATTCCCTCCCTTTACTTTATTTTACGGGGTTACCGGTGCCCTTTGCCTGCCCCCCGAATATATCCGTTTGGCCGGGTTATGTATGTGAAATTATAAGCCGTAGTCCGGGTTTTGTCCAGAGTGTGATTCCATGTCTGGCAACTTCCCCCGCCTCCATTATACAATGTAAATAATGGGTGAAAACATCACGCTCCTGGTGGCTTTCAGCGGGGGACTGCTTTCCTTTCTCTCGCCGTGCGTCCTGCCGATGGTGCCGGTCTACCTGGCCAGCCTCAACGGCCCGGGGCTGTTTGAGGGGAAGGTTATTCGCATCGCGGTTTTTCTCCACTCGCTCAGCTTCGTGCTGGGCTTTGCCGTGGTCTTTACTTTCCTGGGGGCGGTGGTCGGGCTTACCGGCTACGCCGTGGCGCCGGACTACGCCCTGCTCAGCAAGATTGCCGGCAGCCTGCTGATAGCCTTCGGCCTGTTCATCCTGGCGGCCATGAAAGTCCCTTGGCTGAACTACGAGAAGCGGCTGAGCCTGTCCGCGGGCAGCACCACCGGTTACCTGCGCTCTTTCATCATCGGGGCAATCTTCTCGGTGACCTGGACGGCCTGCGTCGGGCCGATACTGGGGGGCATCCTGACCATGGCCACGGCCCAGGCGACGGCCTGGCAGGGGGCTTACCTCCTGGCGATATATTCGCTGGGGCTGGGACTCCCGTTCCTGGTTGTGGGGGCGGCCTTCGACTACGTCCTGCCCTGGCTCAGGTGGATAAACCGCTATTCGGGCATCATCCACGTTGTCAGCGGCCTGCTGCTCATCATCGTGGGCATTCTCATCCTCACGGGCCAGTTAACCTGGATTGCCTCGCTGGCGGCGTAGATAATTATCTCGGGGGTATTATGAAAAGAATCTTGAGAACGGCACTGGTAATAGTCCTGCTCGTGGCAGGGTTGGCGGCGGCGGGCTGCTCGGTGGGCACCGACCGCACCGATATTCCCGTACCGGGACGGACGGCGCCGGACTTTCAGCTCCAGAGCCTCGGCGGGGAGACGGTCTCCTTGAGCGGCCTCCGGGGGCAGCCGGTGATGGTGAACTTCTGGGCTTCCTGGTGCGGGCCGTGCCGGGAGGAAATGCCCTTTATCCAGAAAGTTTACGAGGACACGACCTGGAAGACGCGTGGACTGGTTATCCTGGCGGTCAACCTGGCCGAGTCTCCCGCGGAGGTGCAGAAATTCATGGACGCCCTCGGCCTCTCTTTTACGGTCCTGCTGGACTCTCAGCAGGAGGTAGGTAAGCTGTACAACGTATCGGCCATCCCCACCACCTATTTCATCGATAAAAATGGTATAATAAGGGATGTGAAAATAGGTTCCTTCCAGAGCGTGGCGGAAATCGACGCGAAGCTGCAAAAACTGGTAGCAGAAAACGGGTCATGAGGGAGCGTGATGAGTGATATCCTGAACGAGGCCTACGGCATCGTCCAGTGCAGCGAATGTCCCTGGTACAAGAGCTGCGTCATGCCGATGAAGTTCACCGCCGAGGATATCCGCCACCAGCTGGAGCAGTCGGCGCCGGGGATGAACATGCCCCAGCAAATGGATATCGGCATGGAGAGCCTGCTGTCCAGCATGGCCACGGCGGCGCAGAACTCCCTGCTGGAGGGGTGTCCCATCTTCATCGAGCGCCTCCGCTCCAGTCCGAAGCTGGCCCAGCGTTTGAAAGAGATGATGCAGGACTGGAGCACTGACGAGCCCGGCGGCTAGCCTGACGCCGATTTAGAGCTT
>JBDRFW010000263.1:0-5016 GCA_043818415.1 Chloroflexota bacterium
CGCGTCGAGCTGAACCCCCCCGACCAGACGGCCACCGTCATCGTCCCGGACAGGCAGCTCTCCCGGGCCATCGGCAAAGAGGGGCAGAACGCCCGTCTGGCCGCCAAGCTCACCGGCTGGCGCATCGATATCAAGAGCGCCTCGATGGCCGAGGCTGAGAGGATTGAAGCGTCCAAGACGGCCGCCCCAGCCGCGGCCCCTGAAGGGGAGTTAGAGGCCGAAGCAGAGGAGGTCGGCGCCGCCGCGGAGCCGGCCCCCGAGGCGCTGCCTGAAGAAATCATGGCGGAGCTCGAACCGCTGGAGCTGGCCGAGGAGCCGACCGTTGAGGAGGCCGCCGAGGAAGGCGAGCCGGTCGCCGAGGAAGTGCTCATCCCGCCGCCCATCATGCTCGAGCTGGCGAAAGCCGGGGGCAAGCCGCAGCTGCGCTTCGCCGAAGACATCATGGCGCCGCGGCGCGCCAAGGCCCCCGCCAAGGCGGGCAAGCCCAAGAAGAAAAAGAAGGGCGTCTACGCCAAGGATACCAGCGAGGAAGGCGTGAAGGCCAGGAAGGGCCGGCGCGACTTCACCGTCGAGGAGGATGAAGAGGACTTCTAGCACCCGGCCGGTGCCGCAGCGGACCTGCGTGGCCTGCCGGCAGACCCGGGCCAAGCGCGAGCTCGTCCGCCTGGTGCGCACCCACGGGGGTGACATTGAGATAGATACCTCCGGTAAAAAGGAGGGGCGGGGCGCCTACCTCTGCCCGGACCGGGGGTGCTGGGAAAAGGCGTTGCGGGGCAGGCAGCTGGAGCATACCCTGCGGGGCAGCCTGACGGCGGCCGACCGTGAAAGGATTGCCCGGCAGGGGCAGGAGTTACTTAAAGGAGCTGAATAGTGGCCAAAGCCAGCAAACAGGAAAATACCGTCGAGCCCAAGGCGGAAAAAGCCGCCAAGGAACCGGCCAAGCCCAAAGTGCCGGTGATAAATATCCCGCGCTCCGTGGGCGTGCGGCAATTGGCCGACCTCCTGCAGGTGGACTCCATCCAGATTATCAAGCAGCTGATGCGTAACGGTATCATGGCCAATATCAACCAGATTATCGACTACGATACGGCCGCCCCCATCATCACCGGGTTAGGTTTCCAGCCGCACCTGCAGCCGCTCAAGGAAAAGCAGCTGGCCACCGCCGCCGAGGAGAGCAAAAAGCTTAAAAAGCTCTACACCGCCGATTCGAAGGACCTCGTGGCGCGGCCCCCCGTGATAACGGTCATGGGGCACGTCAACCACGGCAAGACGAAACTGCTCGACGCCATCCGGCAGACCAACGTGGTGGACTCCGAGGCCGGCGGCATCACCCAGCACATCGGCGCCTACCAGGCCACCATCAACGGCCAGAAGATTACCTTCCTGGATACCCCCGGCCACGAGGCCTTCACGGCCATGCGGGCCCACGGCGCCAACATCACGGACATCACCATCCTGGTGGTGGCCGCCGACGACGGCGTGATGCCCCAGACCATCGAGGCGATTAACCACGCCCGCGCCGCCGAGGTACCCATCGTCGTGGCCATCAACAAAATCGATAAAGAAAACGCCAACGTCAACCTGGTAAAACAGCAGCTGGCAGACGCCGGCCTCGTCCTGGAGGAATGGGGCGGGCAGACCGTCAGCGTGGAAATCTCCGCCAAGGAAAAAATCGGCATCCCGGAGCTCCTGGAGAGCGTGCTGCTGGTGGCGGAGATGGAAGAGCTCAAGGCCAACCCCAACCAGCCCGCCGCCGGGGTCGTCATCGAAGCGGAGATGGACAAGAACCGCGGGCCGCTGGCCACGGTGCTGATACAGACCGGTACTCTCAAAGAGGGAGATACCGTCGTGGTGGGCCGCACCTGGGGCCGGGTCAGGGCCATGTTCAACGACATCGGCAAACGCATCAAGAAGGCGGAGCCGTCCACCCCGGCCGAGGTGCTCGGCCTGAACAGCGTACCATTCGTGGGAGACACCCTCAAGGCCGTCACCGACGAGCGCCACGCCCAGGCACTGGTGGCCAGGAACATCGCCGAGGCGGAAAAATCCACCGCCCGGGCCGAGAAGTCCGTCAACCTCAACACCCTCTACGACCAGATAAGCGCCGGGAAGATGAAGGAGCTCAACGTCATCCTCAAGACGGACGTCCAGGGCAGCATCGAGCCGATAAGGGGCCAGCTGGAGCAGCTGGCGACGGAAGAGGTCAAGGTCAGGATTATCCACGCCGCCACCGGCAATATCAGCGAGAGCGACGTCATGCTGGCGATAGCCTCCAGGGGTCTCATCATCGGGTTTAGCGTCACCGCCGACGAAGGCGCGCGGCGGCTGGCCTCCGCCCGTAGCGTGGACATACGCTTCTACGACGTGATTTACACCCTCGCCGACGACGTCAATAAAGCGCTCAAGGGCATGCTGGAGCCAACTTTCGTCGAGGTGATTGACGGCACGGCGGAAGTCAGGGCGGTCTTCTCGGCCGGCAAGGGTGCCAAGGCCGCCGGTGCCTATGTCACCGACGGCAAGGTGACCCGCAATGTCTCCGTCCGGGTACGGCGGGGCAAAGAGCTGCTGGCCGATTCCACGGTGAGCAGCCTGAAACGCTTCAAGGACGACGCCAGGGAGGTGGCCGCCGGCTACGAGTGCGGCGTCGGCGTCAAGGACTTCAATGACTTCGCGGTCGGCGATACCCTGGAATTCTACCGCATGGAAAAGTCCGGCTAACCCCTCGGAACAGAGTCCAATGTCACATCGCATCGAACGAGTAAATAACCTCATTCGCCGGGAGATCAGCGACCTTATCCACAACCAGCTGCGGGACCCTCGCCTCGGCGAGTTCGTCGCCGTCACCGAGGTCAACACCACCGCCGACCTCAAGTACGCCAAGGTCTTCGTCAGCTGCATCGGCGGCAAGCAGGAAGAGGAAAAGACACTGAGAGTACTCAACGCGGCCGCCGGCTTCCTGCGCTCCGAGCTGGCCAGGAAGGTGAATATGCGGCGCACCCCCGAGTTGAGCTTTCACTGGGACGACTCCATCGAGCACGGCGACCGCATCCTGCGCCTCATCGACCAGGCCAACGCCGAGCACGACAGCTAACGGACGACCCCGTTGCGTTATCCCCTCCCCCGACCCGATTATCAAACCCGAGGAACGATTTTGGACGGCATACTGAATATAAACAAGCCCGCGGGCCGCACCTCTTTCAGCGTCGTCGCCCAGGTGCGGCGGCTCAGCGGGGAGCGGCGTGTGGGACATGCCGGCACCCTGGACCCGGACGCCACCGGCGTCCTGCCGGTCTGCCTGGGGAAAGCCACGCGCCTCGTCGAGTTCCTGATGGAGGACACCAAGACCTACCGGGCCATCATCGAGCTGGGCGCCGCCACGGACACCTACGACGCCGCCGGCAAGGTGACCCGACGGGGAGACCCCTCCGGCATCGACCGCGCCCGGCTGGAAGAGGCCCTATCTTCCTTCCGCGGCGCCATACGGCAGACCCCGCCGATGTACAGCGCCGTTAAGCACCGGGGCCGGCCGCTCTATAAACTGGCGCGGGCCGGCGTCAGTGTCGAGAGGAAGAGCCGGCCGGTGAATGTCCACCGCCTGGAGTTGGGCACATGGCGGCCGCCGCTGGCCTCCCTGGAGGTGGAGTGTGGCAAGGGCACCTATATCCGCTCACTGGCCAATGACCTCGGCGAGGCTCTGGGCTGCGGCGCCCACCTCAAGGAGCTGGAACGCACCCGCTGCGGCCTTTTCCACGTCGCCGATGCCCTGTCAATTGATAAACTGGAGGAAGCCTTCCGGTCCGGGTACGGGGAGCGCTATCTCTATCCGATGGACGCCGTCCTGCAGCACCTCCGGGCCGTCGTCGTCAATGAGGCCTCGGAAGATGCTATCAAGAAGGGCAGCCCCCTGCCGCTGGAGCTCGGCGACTGCCCCGGGGTGAGGCTCTGCCGTGCCTATACCGCGGACGGGCGCTTCCTGGGCATCCTCCGCCACCTTCCGGATAAAGGAGTCTGGCAGCCTATAAAGGTGCTCGTTTAACAGTCAGCCGGGCAAGCACCGCACCACGGAATGGTAAAATATTATGTCAATCAAACAGTTCGTAAGTCTTGACAGCCGTGCCCAAACAGGGTATAGTTCAATGCAGTGTCCGGAGAGACGAGGCAGAACCTGGAGTCGTCCGGCACCATCTCTTTAGAAAGGGGACTTTTCAGAACATGGGAAAGTTAAACGTGGCCATAATCGGCGTGGGCAACTGCGCTTCTTCATTGATTCAGGGTGTTCACTACTACCAGAATGCCAAGGAAAACGAGTTCGTGCCGGGGCTGATGCACGTCAACCTGGGCGGCTACCACGTCCGGGACATCAACTTCGTGGCCGCCTTCGACATCGATAAGAACAAGGTCGGCAAAGACCTCTGCGAGGCCATCTACACCAAGCCGAACAACACCTTCAAGTTCTGCCAGATACCTGAGACCGGCGTCAGGGTTGAGCGCGGCATGACCCACGACGGCCTGGGCAAGTACCTCTCGCAGATAATCCAGAAGGCGCCGGGGCCCACCGCGGACATCGTCGGTATCCTCAAGGAGACCAAGACGGACGTCGTCATCAACTACCTGCCGGTGGGCAGCGAGGAGGCCACCAAGTGGTACATCGAGCAGGTGCTCGATGCCGGCTGCGGCTTCGTCAACTGCATCCCGGTCTTCATCGCCAAGGAGAAGTACTGGCAGAAACGCTTCAGCGACCGCGGCCTGCCGGTCATCGGCGACGACATCAAGTCGCAGGTCGGCGCCACCATCACCCACCGCATGCTCGCCCGGCTCTTCCGCGACCGCGGCGTCAAGCTGGAGCACACCTATCAGCTCAACTTCGGAGGCAACACGGACTTCTACAACATGCTGGAGCGGGAGAGGCTGGAGTCCAAGAAGATTTCCAAGACCACCTCCGTGACCTCCCAGCTAGACTACAAGATGGACGAGAGGGACATCCACGTCGGGCCCAGCGACTACGTTCCCTGGCTT
>JBDRFW010000264.1:0-7737 GCA_043818415.1 Chloroflexota bacterium
TGGTCTTTAAATATGCCAAAGGCGGCGCCAGTATTGCGAACATGGACTATCTGGAAAAATCCGGCATCAAAAAGTGATTGCCCAAAATCCAGATTTTCCCCTATCCACCTCTTGCTGATCTGGTCGGCAAGAATTACGAGCAACCCGATACAGCCGAAGACTATATTCCGCCACTTACCCTGAGGGCGGTTTACCTTTTGCATTCTTTACCTGTTGTTCTTTGCAACTCAAGCATAAACTCGCCTGCGGCAGTGCCTCCAAACGCGCTGGGTCTATTGACTTACCACAATCATCACACAAGCCATAGGTGCCTTCCTTAAACTTTTGCAAGGCGTGCACTATTCCAGCCAATTCCTGCCTGATGCGGTTCTCCAGGGCCAGCCGCTTCTCCAGCTCCAGGGTCTCCGTAGCCTCTTCCTCACGCTTGCCGAAGGGACTGCCCTCCCGTCGTTCCTCGGCGGTGGACGCGGTAGCGTGCACTTGCTCCAGCTCATTCTGGAGTCGCTTCTGCTCGGTCTCCAGCTGGTCACGCAGTTTCTTGAACTTTGCCGTTGTCATTTCTCCCTCCGTCCGCCTCCTCACCGAATTTGAGAAAGGCAGTTTCTAATCCGCCCACCCGTGTTCAATTGTATGTCATTATACACCTAATGCTGAAAAAGAAAATAGCGGAACGCTGCGGACTAGTACAGCGAGACCCCCGGCCGGCCGAAGGCGCGCGCCGGTTGCCCGCGCCCACCATATAACAGGAAGACGTAGGTCATCTCCACGTGAACCAGCCAGGGATTGGACATACCATAAGTGTAAACTATTTATACCGTTTGGTCAATGGTTTGATGTGCCATTTGGAGGGGGGGGAATCGTACTGCGTATATGTTAACAGAAAAAATTGCACGATAAATGCCGGGGGAAATATGATATAATGGTTCACTAAAGCTAAACTCGGGGGAATATGAGCAAAGGCGCGCTGGCGGTACTGGTGGCCTGCCTCTTTACCGTGCTGATTTCCTACGCCACGCGGTACGGTTACGGTATCCTCCTGCCGGAAATGCTGCCCGCCCTGGGTATCACCAAGACAGAGGCGGGCGTCATCTATTCCTCATTCTTCATCGCCTATACCATCTGCTCGCCGCTGCTGGGCCTGCTCGGGGACAGGTACGATAAGCGCCTGCTCATCACGGTGTTCGTCACCATCCTCGGGGCGGGCGCCTTCCTCATGTCCTTCTCGGCGTCGATTCTCCAGGCCAGCCTGTTCTTCATGCTGGCGGGCATCGGTTCCGCGGCCTGCTGGGCCCCGGTTATGGCCCTGGCGCAGCGCTGGACGAGCGATAAACACCGGGGTAAGACGCTGGCCTTCGTCGATGTCGGCAGCGCCCTGGGCATCGTCGGCACGAGCACTGCCATCCCGGCGATAGTCATGGTGCAGGGATGGCGGACGGGTTGGATGGCCCTGGGGGCCTTCGGTTTCCTGGTGGCGGTGATGGACCTGCTGGTGATGAGAAGCCCCCCGGGGGACCGCCCCCGTCCCATTCCGACCGGGCCGGTGAAATACCCCGCCGAGACGATTGGCGCGACCTACCGGAAGCTCCTGCACGACCGCAAGTTCTGGCTCATCGGGCTGGCCTACACCTTCACCGGTTTCACGGTCATCATCCAGTTTACCTTCCTGAGCACCTACGCCGCCCAGGAGCTGGCATTTTCTTACGGGGCCGCCACCCGTCTGGTGGCGGTGATAGGCATCGGGGCGGTCATCGGCAAGCTGGTGCTGGGCCCCATCTCGGATAAGACCGGCCGTATCAAGATTATGATGCTGTGCGCGGTGCTGATGGCGGCCGGCAGCCTGGGAATAGCCTACGCCCGGGGCATCATGCTCATTGCGTTTACCGCCGTTTTCAGCCTGGGCTACGGCGCCGTCTGGTCGATGTACGCCGCGGCGGCCTCGGACTACTTCTCCAAGGAGTACGCCGGCAGCATCGTGGGGCTGTGGACGGTGTACCTGGGCGTCGGCTCCCTGGTGGCGCCGACCCTCGCCGGATGGATAGCGGATACCACCGGCACGCTGAGCTGGTCTTTCATTATGGGGGCGGCGGGTGGGGTGGGGTCACTGCTCCTCCTCGTCCCGGTATGGCGGTTGCCCTCCGGCGGCCTGCCGGAAAGATAGGCCGGACGCGGCACCACCTCAGGGCCAGCCCCCTACTTCCCGTATTTAAGCTTGGAAAGAAGCAGCAGACCGGTCAATACTATTCCGGTGGAGTTCCAGACAATCATCGGCACCAGCCCCAGGATAATACCGTAAATCAGCCAGAGAGTGACGCCCAGCAGTATCCCGGAATTGAAGAGCACGCTTATCTCCCGCGCGCTCTTCAGTCGGTACACGCGTAATATCTGGGGCAAGAAGGCAAAGGTGGTTAAAAACCCCGCGGCATAACCCACATACTCAATCACCGGCAATTAGCAGCCTCCTTTCCAAATATCGCCGCTCAATTGTAGCACAGACGGCTGTCCCTGGCTAAACGGGGGTTGGCCGGGCCGATGAAAGTTTGGGGGATTGCACCTATCTATAATAGGTGATAACCATCTCCGCCTTTACCGCACCGCATTGTAGTATTTAATCGGGTGCCTTGTATCCGGGCACCGTTCAGGAGGATAGATGGACAAGCTACCGACACCCGGCGCCGCGAGTGCCAGGCCGATGAAAGACGAATTCTCCAGCCTGAAAGAGGCTGCCGCGGCGGTGCAGCGTATCCGACTCAGCGCGCAGCGCGAGCTGGCGCAGGTCCGCAAGATGAGGGCCGATGCCCAGAGATACCAGCGCGAAACGGAGACCCGCGCCCGGAGCGAGGCCCAGCAGCTTATCCTCCGCGCCCGGCTGACCACCCAGCGGGAAATCGAGGAGCTTATCCGCCAGGCCTCGAACGAGATTCAAAAGGTGCTGGCGGACATCCGCGTCATCCGCATCACTGCTCAGGAAGAGCTGGCCGCCCAGCGCAAGTTCACCGATGCCGCCAGGCTCTCCTCCCTGTGCCTCACCCTGAAAGATATGCCCAAAAAGCCCGAGACGAAGAAGAAAAAGCAGCTGGCCGCCGCCAAGTCGTAGCGCCAGCCCCCCTCCAACACACCTACTCCGGGCCGGCCGACCCCCAAAACCGTGGGGTCGTTGCCGCCCGGAACTTTTATTTTTCCGCACTTGCCCCGTAATTTACCCCCCTGCCTGCCGGCCATTTGAAACGACCTCCTGAAAATGGTTTATAATGGTAACAAATTAATACTTGGTGACATGTACCCGTTTCATGTAAAATAGTGTGGAGACGTGGCAGCCTGTCAGGAGGTTTACGATGAAAGTGTGGCAAGTTCTGCTACTGGCCATCTTGATTGTTTCCATGCCGGTGCTCTCGGCGTGCGATTTGCTCGGAATCGGCGGCGGGAATAAGGACCGGGACTACTACGAGCAGCAGCTCGAGACCTACCGGAAGGTGCAGGAGGCCAACCGGAAGGCCCAGGAAGCTTATAACGAGCAGGTACGGAAGGGCCTGGAGGAGTGGTCCAAGGCCTACCAGGAGTGGCAGCGGCAGCAGGCGGAGCAGCAGATAAGGCAGATACAGGGGGCGCCGGGGACGCCGCGTACCGCACCGTCGACCGCCAATCAGAGTTGACCCGCCGGTGACGATTAAACAGAACGTCAGGAAAATAACAGAGGAGCTCCCCGAAGGCGTCCGGCTGGTGGCCGCCGCCAAGACCCGGGAACCCCGGGAAATCCTTGAGGCCATCGAGGCCGGCGTCGGCATCATCGGCGAGAACTACGTCCAGGAGGCGGAAAAGTCCCGGGAGGCCGTCGGCGGCCGGGCCGCCTGGCACTTCATCGGCCACCTCCAGCGCAACAAGGTCAAGAAAGCGGTCGAAATCTTCGACATGATTGAGACCGTGGACTCCGTGGAAATCGCCCGGGAAATCGATAAGAGGTGCGCCCCGGCCGGACGGACGATGCCGGTGCTGGTGGAGATAAACAGCGGCCGGGAGCCGCAGAAATCGGGCGTGGCCCCGGAGGACGCCGAGCCGCTCATCAGGGAGATTGCCGCCCTCCCCCATATCCGGGTGATGGGCCTGATGACGATGGGGCCGCTGACCGGCCACCCGGAAGAATCGCGCCCCTGCTTCGCCGAGACGAAGCGGGTGTTCGACCGGATAAAAGGGCTCCAGCTCCCCAACGTGGCGATGCAGTACCTCTCGATGGGCATGACCCACTCTTACCGGGTCGCCCTGGAAGAAGGCGCCAACCTGGTAAGAATCGGCACCGGGATATTCGGCGAGAGGCCCCGGAAATAGGCCCCCCCGCCGCCCGTTCCTTGACAAATAGGACCAGCTTCGCCAGAATTTAATTAGGAGATGATGCTGGCAACACCGGAAAAATCTCCGCACCACTCAAGAAGGCAAGGACGCGCATGACCGCACTGGAAGCTCAAGATACCGTCGAGGACCCGGAGCAGATTAAACGGGAGACCGGACAGGTCCTCCGGGGGTTCAGCCGGAAAAGGCTGAGCCTGATTCCCATCCTGCAGAAGGTCCAGGGGAAGCTTGGCTACCTGCCCCGCGCCGCCATGACCGAGATTGCCGCCTATCTCAACATACCGGACATCGACGTCTATGGCGTGGTCACGTTCTACAACCAGTTCCGCCTCAACCCGCCGGGCCGGCACTCCATCCGGGTCTGCCTGGGCACCGCCTGCCACATGAAGGGCGGCTACATCGCCCTGGACGCCTGGAAGCGCCGGCTGGTCATCAACCCTAGGGAGACCACACCCGACCGCGAGTTCGACCTGGACACGGTGGCCTGCGTCGGCTGCTGCACCATGGCCCCGGTGACAGTCGTCGACGAAAAGCCGGAACGCCAGGTGGACCCGACCCGGGTCGACGGCCTGCTGCTCGCCTTCGAGAACGAGCGCAAGGCCAGGGAAAAGGAAAAAGGTGAAAAAAGCTGAACCGGCGGCGGTCGCCGCCGCCTTTAACGAGATTAAAAAGAAGGCCGAGGCCCGCTGGGGGAACCTGTGGCAAGACCGGCCCGTCATCCTGGTGGGCGCCGCCACCTGCGGTCGGGCGGCCGGCGCCATCGAGGTTATGGATACCTTTAAAGAGGAGGTCAAGAAGCGCCAGCTCGACGTGCCGGTGATAGAGGTCGGTTGCATGGGCCATTGCTACGCCGAGCCGCTGGTGATTATCGGCAAGCCGGGCCAGCCGCCGGTATGCTACCACCACGTCAACCCGGTCATCGCCGAGCGTCTGGTCAAGGAGTATATCCTCGGCGATAATCCCTCGCCGGAGTTCGTCCTGGCCGCCCTGGAGCCCAGCGAGGTCCTGCCCAGCTTCCAGGACTTCCCCCGCGCTCAATACGAGCGGAAAATCATCCTCAAGAACTGCGGCCACATCGACCCCACTGACGTCGAGCACTCCATCGCCGGGGGAGGCTACACGGCGCTGGTCAAGGCGCTGGAGATGACCCCCGAGAATATCATCGAGGAAGTGAAGAAGTCGGGGCTGCGGGGGCGGGGCGGGGCCGGTTTCCCCACGGGAAATAAATGGCAGCTCTGCCGTAATGCCAGAGGCCGACCCAAGTACATGGTCTGTAACGCCGACGAGGGCGACCCCGGCGCTTTCATGGACCGCGCCATACTGGAGAGCGACCCCCATTCCGTCATCGAGGGCATGATTATCGCCGCCCGCGCTATCGGCTCACGCTACGGCTACATCTACGTCCGCGCCGAGTACCCGCTGGCGGTGGAACGACTCGACATTGCGCTGCGCCAGGCCAAGAAGAAAAAGCTGCTGGGCAATCGCATCCTAGGGAGCGATTTCAGCTTCGATATCAGCCTCTTCCAGGGCTCCGGCGCCTTCGTCTGCGGGGAAGAAACGGCCCTCATCGCCTCGCTGGAAGGCAAGGCGGGCATGCCCCACCACCGCCCGCCCTACCCGGTCAACCAGGGGCTCAACGGGAAGCCCACCCTGGTCAATAACGTCAAGACCCTGGCCAACGTCCGCCATATCATCAACAACGGGGCAGACTGGTTCGCCGGCATCGGCGCCAATAACAGCACCGGCACGGCCGTCTTCGCCCTGGCCGGCAAGGTCGTCAATACCGGCCTCGTCGAGGTGCCCATGGGCACCACCCTCCGCCAGATTATCTTCGATGTCGGCAGCGGCATCCCCAAGAGCAAGAAGTTCAAGGCCGTCCAGATTGGCGGCCCCTCCGGCGGCTGCCTGCCGGAATCGGCCCTCGATTTGCCGGTGGACTTCGACTCCCTTCGCGGGGCCGGTGCCATGATGGGCTCCGGCGGCATGGTGGTGCTGGACGAGGACGACTGCATGGTGGAGATTGCCCGCTATTTTCTGGAGTTTACCCAGAAGGAGTCCTGCGGCAAGTGCACCTTCTGCCGCCTGGGCACCAAGCAGATGCTGGAGGTCCTCACCGAGTTTACCCGCGGGGAGGGGAAAATCGAAGACCTGGACAACCTCTACGAGCTGGCGGGGGAAATCCAGGCGGGGTCGCTCTGCGGCCTGGGCCGGACGGCCCCCAACCCGGTGCTGACCACCCTGCGCTACTTCCGCGACGAGTACCGGACGCACATCGAGCTGGGCAGGTGCCCGGCCCTGATGTGTATGCACCTCATCGCTTATTACATCCTCCCCCACAAGTGCGAGCGCTCCTGCGACGCCTGCGTCGGCAGCTGCTCCGTGGAGGCCATTACCCCCAATAAGAAACGCATCAAGGTGATCGACCAGGAGAAGTGCGTCAAGTGCGGCAAGTGCCTGGAGGCCTGCCCGTTCCAGTACAACGCCGTGGTGAAGCTCACCCCCCCGAGCGAGGTGCCCGCCAAATGAAGAAAGTGGCGCTGACCGTCAACGGACAGAAGATTACGGCGAAGCCGGGGGAGAAGCTGCTCTGGGCGGCGCTGGACAACGGCATCTACATACCCAACCTCTGCAGCATCCGGGAAAAGCCGGAGCCCAATGCCTCCTGCCGCCTGTGCTGGGTGGAGATAAAGGGGCGGAAGGAACCGGTGACGGCCTGCACCGAGCCGGTGGCCGACGGCCTGGTGGTGAACACCCGGGGCGAGCGGGCCCTGGAACTGGCGCATACCGGCTTCGAGCTGCTCATGGCCTCCCACGACCTCGACTGCGCTCACTGCCCGGCCAACCGCGCCTGCGAGCTCCAGAATATTGCCCGCGTCCTGAGGTGGAAGCTGAAACCGCAGCGCTTCCGGGTGCTGCTGCACGGTCTACCCATCGACGACAGCAACCCCGTCTTCACCCTGAACCCCAACCGCTGCGTGCTCTGCGGGCGCTGCGTCTGGGCCTGCCGCCAGTACGTTAAAAGCGGGGTGCTGGGGTTCGCCCACCGCGGCTTCGAAAGGGTACTCACCACCTTCGGCGACGAGCCTATCGGCGGGGACCGGTGCCTGGACTGTGTGAAGTGCGTGGCCGCCTGCCCCACCGGGGCACTGACCTTCAAGGAAGGTAAGAGGCCTGAAAAGGTCGAGACCTAGCGGTAGCGTCCCGTCTTGCCGCGCGGGGGCTGGTGATTCTGGCTGGGTTTCCTTTCGGTACGGTAATCTGGGGCCGTAATACCAAACGTCACGCTAAATTTGCGGTCAACCAGGCGTGAACTTACGGAGTTGTCAACTTCTTCAATAATTTCATCCAGGGAATAACGCGTCGTTACTACGGTTGGTAGTTGTGCATTATACCGAT
>JBDRFW010000265.1:0-5029 GCA_043818415.1 Chloroflexota bacterium
ACCGTATTGGAACCGTCAGAAGGTCAAGGACTCGGGGCCGAACAGGGCCAAGGACATCGGCCGGTGAAGAAGGCCCTGCGGTGTACCCAGTGCTGCTACCAGTGGACCAGGCAGATCGACAGCCTTCCGGCACCCTGTCCCAAGTGCGGCAGCGGCGCCGCCATGGTTGTCGAGGTGGTTCGCCGCAGGCTGGCGCGCTGTAATCGAAATCTGAGGGGTTAAAGCCAGTGGACCGGGGGAAATCACCGGCCAGGAAAGGGGGGAAAGAGATGACGATGAAAGCAGAGGCAATAAGCAGGATACTGGAGAGGGAAGGCGTTACCAGGGAAGAGCTCGAGGAAGCCATCAGGGATGCTGTCACCGAGGCGGCCGCCGGCACCCTTAAAATAAGCGGGAGCCTTACCCCGGACTTGACCATCGAGCTGGTCCAGGACAGCCCGTCCCGGCCGGACCCGGTTGATACCCGGGAGCTGATTGAAAAGTATCTTGAGTCGCGTAAGGGAGGGATATCCGAGGGCAGTCTGACCAGCTACCGGAATGCCCTGAACGTGTTTGCCAGGTATTATCCCGAGCTACCAGGCCGGCCAGAAGAGATCGAGAAATATCTCTCCAGGTTCAAGGAGTCGAGGAGCGCAGCTTCAGTCTACACGGTTATAAAGCTACTCTACGAGTTCGCCGAGAGAAGGCACGGCGTCCGCAATGTTATGAAGCTGGTCCAGCGTCCCAGGTTCAAGAACAAAGACGTTTTTTCCCTGTCCCTTGACGAAGCCAAGTCCGTCATCGACAATTGCCGTGACTCCCGGGAGACGGCGCTGGTCCACCTCTACCTCGGGCATGGCTTACGCTGCGATGAGGCGGTTCGCATGAATATAGGCGATATCGGCGATGGCCAGATGCTTGTCCGGGGTAAGATGAGAACCGAGTACATTCCGCTGCTTCAGGAAACAAAGGACATACTGCTCGAGTTTGCCGGCGGCTGCGGGCCGGATGATCCGGTCTTCGTAAGCCGACAGGACAACCGGCTCCATCACAAGCAAGCCTACAATATTGTCAAAGGTATTCTGAAGAGGGCGGGTTTGCTGAAAAACAGATCTGCGGACTCCAGGATCGCCACTCACACTCTCCGGAAGACTTTCAGCACCCTGGCTTATCACGCCGGACGCGATAGCCGTGCAATCGAGGCGCTGCTACGCCATAAAAAGGGCGACGTTACCAGCCGCTATATCGGAATGCCGATGGGTGACCTCGGAAAATACCTGGAAAGATATTCCCCTATCCGGTTGATAAACGGTCACTCTCAATATGGAGTTGCAGAAAGTATAGCATAATGGTAAATTGTGTTCTATAAACTATGGTTAAGGAAAATCTTAATCCACCCCCGGACGAAAGCCACCGGATAGCCACCACCGACGATATCGAAGTCTCCACCTATCTCGAGATTGCCAAGGAGATAGGCGGCGAGCAGCCGGCGGAGACGGAGACGGCGGTATCCGGCGCCGAGCGCGAGGCCATCATCGTGCTGGACTTCGGCTCCCAGTACAACATGCTGATTGCCCGCCGGGTGCGAGAGTGCCGGGTCTACTGTGAGCTGCTGCCCCATGATACCCCCTGGGAGAAGATAGCCCACCTTAACCCCAAGGGGTTTATTCTTTCCGGCGGCCCGGCCAGCGTTTACGCCCCCAATGCCCCCCTCGCCCCCTCCTACGTTTATGAGAGCCGGCTCCCGGTGCTGGGCATCTGCTACGGGATGCAGGTCATCACCAAGCAGCTCGGGGGGCAGGTCATGCCGGGGACCAAGCGCGAGTACGGGCACGCCGTCATGCACATCAGCCAGGTGGACTCCCCGCTCTTCGCCGGCCTGCCCGAGTCCACCCCGGTCTGGATGAGTCATGGCGATAAGATAGAGGAAATGCCGCCGGACTTCGGTGCCATGGCTTACACGGAGAACTCGCCCTTCGCCGTCATCGGCAACGGTAAGGGCGTTTACGGCCTGCAGTTCCACCCCGAGGTGGGCCATACCCCGGAAGGCAAGACCATCCTGAAGAACTTCGTTTACAAGGTATGCGGCTGCCGCGGCAACTGGACAATGGGCAACTTCGTCAACGAGAGCATAGCACGCATCAGCGAGCAGGTGGGTAGCGGCCGGGTCATCAACGCCCTCTCCGGCGGCGTCGACTCCTCGGTGGTGGCCACCCTTATCCACCGGGCCATCGGCGACCAGCTTACCTGCATCTTCGTCAACAACGGCCTGCTACGCCGCGAGGAGGCGGAGCGGACCCTCAAGGTCTTCAAGAACAACCTGGGCATGAACATCATCTACGTCGACGCCTCCGACCGCTTTCTCGACCGGCTCCAGGGCGTCACCGACCCCGAGGAAAAGCGCAAGATAATCGGCGGGGAGTTCATCCGCGTCTTCGAGGACGAAGCTAATAAAATCGGCAAGGTGGACTTCCTGGCGCAGGGAACGCTCTACCCGGACGTCATCGAGAGCGTTTCCTCGGTCAGCACGGCCGCGGCCAAGATAAAATCGCACCATAACGTCGGCGGGCTGCCCGCCAAGATGACCTTGAAACTGCTGGAGCCGCTGCGCTTTCTCTTCAAGGACGAGGTGCGGCTGGTGGGCAAGGAGCTGGGCCTTACCGAGGAGATGGTCTGGCGCCAGCCTTTCCCCGGCCCCGGCCTGGCCATCCGCTGCATCGGCGAGGTAACCCGGGAGAAGCTGGAGATACTGCGCAGCGCCGACTTCATCCTGATGAACGAGATTAAAAAGGCGAAGCTGTACCGCCACCTCTGGCAGAGCTTCTGCGTCCTGACCGACGTGAGGTCCGTGGGGGTGATGGGCGACTACCGTACCTACGGCTACCTGGTGGCCATCCGCGCCGTCACCAGCGACGACGCCATGACGGCCGATTGGGCCCGCCTGCCCTACGACCTGCTGGCCAGGATTTCCAACCGCATCGTCAACGAGGTAGACGGCGTCAACCGCGTCGTCTATGATATAACCTCCAAACCCCCCTCGACGATTGAGTGGGAGTGAATATATTAAAGGGCGTCCAAGAGGGGTGAACCCCCCCCCCTTAAATAAAATCCCCTCCTTCTATAACATATAAACATGAGAGGGGGAATATAAAGAACTAAATAAAAACATAACGGAAGAACGTCATTGCGAGGAACGCAGTGACGAAGCAATCTCGGTGAATTGAAATGTGAGATTGCTTCGCCTCCGCCCGTGGCGGATGGACTCGCAATGACAGAATATAAGGGGGTGAGGTAGATAGTAAAAAGGGTCGTTGGGGGTGGGGCAGGCATCATACTCATCGTCCTGGTCCTGCTGGCCGCCTGCCAGCCGTCATCCGGGTATCTCGTTAACGAAAACGGCGATATCGAGTGCGGCGGGGACAGCCAGGCCATCGCCCTGGTCAATAACCCGGACACCACCGACCCCACCTTCGCGGAGCTGGTCGCTTTTATCAAGAAAGACACGACCGATACGAAAGAATACGTCGATGACGCCTACGTCTGCGCCGACTTCGCCGAGGAGGTCCACAACAACGCCGAGGCCGCCGGCATCCGGGCCGCCTGGGTGGGAATAACCTTCTACGGCACCGATGACGGCCATGCCATCAACGCTTTCGAGACGACGGACAAGGGACTGGTGTATATCGATTGCACTAACGGGAATGTTCTGGAAGACCGCGACGGCGAAATCACGAGCTGGGATACCGTGGCCTACATCGGGAAGGGTAAAAAATACGGGGTGATATCTATCAATATCGTGGCGGCGTCGAAGTTCGATTATTACCCCTTCGGGTATGATTTCTACGCCGACTACGAGAAAAAGTGGCGGGAATACGAGGCCCTGCTGGACGCTCACAACGAGGCAGTCGATAAATACAACCGGGACATCAGCGGCCGGGTATTTACCTACGGTACCCCGGAAGCCCGGAGTATAGCGGAACGGGAGCAGGAGCTGCAAGCGCAGGAGGAAACCATCACGGCACTGGAGACGGAGCTGGGCGGCACCTGGTACGAATCGGAGTTCTCGGCTTATACCGTCAAGGATGTGCTCGTTCACTGGTAACGGGCAGTTTAAAATCTTGAAGGAGGCTTCACGCTGAAAATATTGGTGGTGGGGGGCGGGGCCAGGGAGCACACCATCGTCTGGAAGCTGGCCGAGAGCCCCAGGGTCAAGGAAATCTACGCCGCCCCCGGCAATGCCGGCACGGCGCAGCTGGCACAGAACCTTGATATCAAGGCGGCGGATATCGGGGCGCTGCTGAAATTCGCCCAGGAGAACCGCGTCGACCTCACCGTCGTCGGGCCGGAAGCACCCCTGGCGGCCGGCATCGTCGACCGCTTCCTGGCCAACCGGCTCCCCATCTTCGGGGCCAGCCAGGCCGCCTCCGCCATAGAGTCGAGCAAGGTCTTCGCCAAGGAGCTGATGCAGCGGCACGGCATACCCTGCGCCGCCAGCGCCAGCTTTGCCGACTTCGCTCAGGCCCGGGAGTACGTCCAGAGTCAGAAGCCGCCCATCGTCATCAAGGCCGATGGCTTGGCCGCCGGCAAGGGTGTCATCATCGCCGAGTCCATTGCCGATGCGGAAAATACCCTGTCCAGCATGATGGAAGGCCGGTCCTTCGGGGCGGCGGGGGAAAAGGTGGTCATCGAGGAGCATCTCCACGGCCGGGAGATGAGCTTCTTCGTTTTTACGGACGGCCGCACCGTCGTCCCCACCGTGCCGGCCTGCGACTACAAGCGTATCTATGACGGCAACCGGGGCCCGAACACCGGCGGCATGGGCAGCTTCAGCCCCCCGCCCTTCTTTAACTCCACCCTTGAGCATATCATCAACCGAACCATCATGGAGCCCACCGTCCTGGCTTTGGCTGATGAAGGCCGGTATTACAAGGGCGTGCTCTACGGCGGCCTGATGATTACCAATCATGTGCCAAAAGTGATAGAATTTAATGCCCGCTTCGGCGACCCGGAGACCCAGGTGGTCCTGCCCCGCCTCCGGACCGACCTGGTG
>JBDRFW010000266.1:0-3099 GCA_043818415.1 Chloroflexota bacterium
CGACGGTATGTTATTCGGCCAAGGCTTTTACCGCCGGGGCCATGCTGAAGCTGGTGCAGGAGGAAGGGCTGGACCTCGACGTGGTCTCGGGCGGGGAGCTGGGCATCGCGCGGGCGGCCGGGTTCCCCATGGAAAGGGTGCATTTCCCCGGCAATAACAAGTCGGCGGAAGAGCTTGAAACGGCCATCCGGAGCGGTATCGGCCACGTCGTGGTGGACAACCTGTACGAGCTCAACATACTGCGTAAAATCGTTGGCGGGAGAAAGGTCAATGTTTTACTCCGCCTTTCCCCCGGTATCGACGCGCATACCCACCAGTACAACACCACCGGCATCGTCGACTCCAAGTTCGGGCTGCCAAGGTCTACCTGGGACGAGGCGGTGGCTGCCGCCCTGGCCTCACCCGGCCTGAACGTTGACGGCCTGCACTTTCATATCGGCTCCGGTATTTTTGAGACCGAGCCGTATTTAAAGTCGATTGACGTCGTACTCGAATACGCCGCCGGGATAAAACAGAAGCACAACTATGAAATCAGGGCGCTGAGCATCGGGGGAGGGTTCGGCGTTCAGTACACGCTGGAAGCCTCGCCGCCCCCTGTCTCCACCTGGGCTAAGCTGATAACCAGCCGGATTACCGGCAGGTGCCGCGAGCTGAAGCGTTCGCCGCCGCGACTTATTATCGAGCCGGGACGGGCGATTGTAGCCAGGGCCGGGGTGGCACTGTACCGGGTGGGGGTAATCAAGGATATCCCGGGCATCCGGCGCTATGTCAGCGTGGACGGGGGCATGGGAGATAATATCCGCCAGCCGATGTACGGCGCCCGGCAGGAAGCGCTGGTGGCCAACCGGGTATCGGCGAAAGAAGAAGGTAAGGTTACCATCGCCGGCAAGTACTGCGAGTCGGGAGATATCCTGATTAAGGAAATCAGCATGCCTGAATTAAAAGCGGGGGACATACTGGCAATGGCCGGTAGCGGTGCCTACTGTGTACCGATGGCGAGCAATTATAACGCCGCGTTTCGTCCGGCTATCGTCTTCGTCAGGGAAGGGAAGGCCCGCCTCGTGCGGCGCCGGGAGACGCTGGAAGACCTGACCCGGTGCGATATTGCCTGACGGGGAGCTTTCAGATGTGGCAGATAATCGGGCAGAACCGGGCGGTCTCCCTGTTGCAGCAAAGCCTTGAAGCGGGGACGCTGGCTCATGCCTACCTCCTTGTCGGCCCGACGCATGTCGGTAAAATGACCCTGGCGGTGAGCCTGGCGCAGGCACTCAACTGTGAAACCGGTGAACGGCCGTGCTTGGAGTGCCCTTCCTGTCTCAAGATAGCCTCCGGCGGCCATGCCGACGTCTCGGTAATCGGACTGGAGCGGAATGAGGACGCGGCAGAGGCCAAGCTGATACACATCGACCAGATTAAGGAAGTCCAGCACTCGGCCAGCCTGCCTCCTTTCGAGGGCAACAGCAAGGTATTCATCATCGACTGGGCGGAGCTGCTCTCAATCGACGCCGCCAACTGCCTGCTGAAGACGCTTGAGGAACCCCCGGAAAAGGTGGTCTTCATCCTGTTAACGAATAATGACAGGCTCCTGCCGTCCACGGTAGTGTCACGCTGCCAGCGCGTCGAGATGCCGCCGCTGCCGTTCAGCGAGGTAGAGGCGGCCCTGACCGAAAGGGGAATCGAGGCGGAGCGTGCCGGCCTGCTGGCACGGCTGTCCCGCGGCTGCCCCGGCTGGGCTATCTCGGCTGCCGGAGACGAAAGCTGGTTTAGCCGCCGCGATGATGAGCTGGAGAAAATGCTTGGGGCTGTCAGCGGCGGTTATGAGGAGCGCTTCGAGTACGCCGCGCGCCTGGCGACGCAGTTCGGCCAGAGCCGGAGGCTGGTCTATGACGTACTGGACTTCTGGCTCGATTACTGGCGCGACCTTATGCTGGTAAAGACGGGCTGTGCCGGTATGATAACCAATATTGACCGGGAAAGCGGACTGGCCGCCATGGCCGGCGGCTACCGGCTGGCCCAGATAAAGAATTCTATCGAAAGCATCCGGGCGGCGGCGGTGCAACTCAGGAAGAACGTCAATCCGCGGCTCGCCCTGGAGGTGCTGATGCTTGATATACCTGTAAAGGAAGGAGGCAATAGGGCAAATCAGGATATCCGGACGCCCGTAAGAAATGGCTGATATTGTTGGCATAAGATTCAAAAGAGCGGGGAAGGTCTATTACTTCGACGCAAACGGCATCGAACTGGAGGCCGGTGACTACGCGGTGGTCACGACCAGCCGGGGTACGGAAATGGGGCACGTGGTTATCGCCCCCGGCCAGGTACTGGCGAACGATACGGGCCAGTCGCTGAGTCCGGTAGTTCGCAAAGCCGAGCCCGAGGACGTGGCGCGGGTTGAAGAACTGGATGCCAGGGCGGAGGAAGCGCTGATAGAATGCGGGAGGATGATTGGCGAGTTGAAGCTGCCGATGAAGCTCCTCTCCGCGGAATACAACCTCGACGGCAACCGCCTGACTTTCCTCTTCAGCGCCGAGGAAAGAGTAGACTTCCGGGAACTGGTGCGGCGGCTGACCGGGAAGTTCAAGATGCGGGTAGAGCTGCGGCAGGTGGGCTCCAGGGACGAAGCCAAGCTGGTCGGCGGTTTCGGACGCTGCGGCCGTCCCCTCTGTTGCAGCAGCTTCCTGACCGAGTTTTCCCCCGTCTCCATCAAGATGGCCAAGGAGCAGCAGTTACCGCTCAACCCGATGAAAATCTCCGGGGTATGCGGCCGTCTGATGTGCTGCCTGGCCTACGAAGGTGAGCAGTACCGTACCATGAAGCAGAAAATGCCCAAGCCGGGGCAGCGTGTCTCCACGCAAATGGGAGAGGCCACGGTGGTCGGCATCAACGCCCTCAAGGAAACGGTGATGGTGGAACTGGAAAGCGAAGCCCGGGTGGAGCTGCCCCTCGGCGAGGTCTCTTACTGAGCCGCTTTTAACGGGGCAGGTACTTCTGCCACTCGTCTCTTGCCTGCAAATAGTGGTAAGGGATGATAAAGAATGAGGAGCCGCCGGGTGGTGAGGGGGTATGCAATAGCTTCATGCCGGCTTCTTTGGGGGTCCT
>JBDRFW010000267.1:0-4425 GCA_043818415.1 Chloroflexota bacterium
GTCAGGTTCTGTACCGAGGTGACCGCGGCCGTGATGATGTGAGTCTCCACGTCAAGGCGGAAACCGTGCATGCCCACCGGGTTCATGACGCCTCCCTGGCCGTCCACCACGTATTCACGGGGAATAACGTGAAGCAGCCTCTGCTCGGTGGGGACCTTGACGCTGCGCGCGACGTCCAGGACGCGTTTCAGGTCGTCGGCACGTACCACCTGGTTATTACGCGTGATGGCGATAGAGCCCCGGTTGTTGACCGACGTGATGTGACGGCCGGTAACACCGATAAGGGCTGATTCCAGCTTGCGCCCGGCACTCTGCTCGGCTATCCTCACCGACTGCCTTATTGACTCCCTGGCTTCCTTGATATTAACCACCAGCCCCTTGTGTAGCCCGTGGGAAGGTACCACCCCTACTCCGAGGACACGGATACCTTCCTTATCATAGACATCGGCCATAATGGTACAGACCTTGGTCGTACCGACGTCGATGCCCGCAATCCTGTCTCTTTTCACCGCTGCCTCCTTTGTGGCATCAATGCCACCTGTATGACAGGTTATTACCTTATTTATTTTTTTAATCGTTCGCTATTTACCTTTTTGGTCCCGATAGCGGATATTCCACTTGCTGCTGAGGGCATTGACGTGCTCTCTGAACTCCGGATTGGATATCCGGTGCAGTTCCGCCAGAAAGCCGTGCAGCAGTTCTCCGCCGGTCATTACCGGGGCCGGCTCCTCGGGGCCGGGCAGGTTGATGTACACGATTTCCGTCATCAGTTTCTGGTACTCGATGGCTGTCCCCATTGATTATTCCCTCCTTATGAATCAGGTTGCCGTTTCGTTTTTTGACACTTTATCAATACTAATACGTGCCAAAAACAAGCGGCAAATATTGTCCTTTCTATTTCTATCAAGTCCTACGGAAATTCCATAACGGCTGGCGTCCGGAAAATAATTGGCACGAGCCCCCTTGTAACCTGGCATTGCCTGGAATATAATTAGAGACAATCAGAGGAGGCGGTATGACCACCGGAAAAGGACACAAACACCTGCCGCCTTACGTTTCCTACCGCACTTTCCATAATTTCATCGACCGCTTACAGCAGCGTATGCCGTCGCGCATCGACCGTAGCTACTGGGGCGAAATGCTGTCCGGCAGCACCGGTACGCAGCTCATGGCGGCTTTAAGGTTCCTGGGGCTTATCGATGCCAACGGGAAGCCGGCGGAGCGGCTCAGCGCGCTGGCTGCCGCCCGCGGCGAGCCGAGGGCCGCGCTCCTCCGTGAGGTTATCTCCAGTGCCTTCGGCTTTGTCCTGAACGGTTCGCTCGACCTCGAGAGCGCGACGTATTCACAGCTGGAGGAGGTCTTTCACCTTACTTTTCAGCTGACCCATGATGTCAACCGCAAATGCGTGAAGTTCTTTACCGCCCTGGCCGGTGATGCCGGCATGACGCTATCACCGTTTATCACCCGGCGCACCCGGTCTGCACCGCGCACCGGTTCCGGGACCAGGGACGGGGCCGGCAAAGCCGGTTTTAGGACAAAGCGGAACGCGGTAGTGCCACAAGCCGCGGAGGAATTACCAAACGATACTTCGTGGAACAGCCTGTTGCTGGCCAAGTTCCCCAGCTTCGACCCGTCCTGGAGCGATGAGGTCAAGCTGAAGTGGTTCGCGGCCTTCGATGAGTTGCAGAAGAGGGGCCTTCTCCATAGGGGAAATAGCCAACGTTCCCTTTAGAGACGGTGCAGCACGAAGTAAAGCGGCGGGTCGCGGGCTATTATCTCTCGATTAAAGCCGCCGCTTTCACCTTATCGATTGCTTTTAAGTTTACCCTGTAGCCGCGCTAGCTCGGGGGCAGCAGCGGCAGACCTCCGGAGACGAGCAGCGTCTCGCCGGTGACATAGGCGGAAAGGTCCGAGGCCAGGAACAGCGCCGCCCCGGCCAGGTCGTCCGGCGTGCCCACCCGCTGCATCGGCACCTTTTTACCCATCCTGGCGAAGAACTCGTCCTTTTCCTTATCCGTCATCTTGGAGGTCGTCCGGTCGTAGAAGGAGGTCCGCACCGGCCCGGGGAGAATTACGTTAACGTTGATATTAAGCGGGGCCAGCGTCGTGGCCAGGTCCAGGGTAAACCCGATGATGGCTGCCTTGGCCGTATTGTAGGCAACGGCGTGATGGGGCGGCTGGATTCCCCCGATTGACGAAAGGTTGATAATCTTGCCGTACTTTCTCTTTTTCATGTGAGGCACAACATACTTGCAGAAAAAAAAGTCGCTCTTAAGATTAAGGGCGAACGTCTTGTCCCATATCTCTTCGGTCATCTCCTCGATGGGCGGCGCCGCGACGATGCCGCCGGCGTTATTGACCAGGATATCAATCTTGCCGAACTCGCTGAGGACCTTCTCCACCGTCTCGCGGACCTGTTTTTCACTGGTGATGTCGCACTCAATGGCCAGTCCCTTTTTACCCTTTTTGGATACCTCGGCGATGGCTCCGTTGGCCTCTTTCATACTGATATCGGCAATGGCGACGGAAGCGCCCTCCTCCGCGAATTTTACCGCCATGGCCCGGCCTATTCCCTTGGCGCCGCCGGTGATAATAGCCACCCTGTCAGTTAGCAACATGAGTATTCTCCTTTCCCGATAATCGTGGTCCGACCGCCTTTAAAAATAGCACGTGTGAGGACACATCGTCAAGGAAGTCCCGGGGGCCGGCTTGATATGCGGCGTGAGTTTATATTATATTTAGCGTGAATTAAGCGGTCCGGCGGCCGGGAGCGTGCCCGCCGCATTTTCCCGTATTTAAAAGGAGGCTGAATAACATGGCCAAAGGCAGGTTCGACAAGTATTTCTTCAAGGAACCCATCGTCCAGGGGAAGTTCGGTCCCCGGCTCATCTTTTTCAGCCGGAACTACGTTGGCGAAAAGAACTTCTCCATTCTCTGGAACTGTATCACCGAGCCGTTCGAGATGGTGAAGGACCCCCACGCGCATGACTTCGACCAGTTTCTTCATTTCTACGGAGCCAACTCGCTGAACATCAAGGACTTCGATGCCGAGGTGGAGATTTACCTGGGCGAGGAAGGCGAGAAGCATATCATCACCGAGACCACGGTGCTGCACATACCCAAGGACACGATTCATTGTCCCCTCACCTTCAAGGTGGTCAACAAGCCGGTCATCTTCATGAACGTCGCGCTGACGCCGCAGTACGTCATGGGGTCGCACCAGCCCCCACCGAAAGCTTAGCAACGGCAAATCCTGGGGTAGAAAAAAGGTTGGGCCGGGCGTTTATACGCGCGGGTTGGAATATCGTACCGGGGTATTATAGACAGGAAGCGCACTATTGATGTAAAATAAAAAAGTCAAATGCATTTCCAAACTTGAGCCATAAGGCGGAGAGCCGTGGCGTACCATACCCACGGCTCTTTTTTCGGGTAATTTACCCCACCCCTACCGGACTATCCGGGAGTTAATATTTGACCGGCGGCCTTAAACCCGCCGGAGGGCAAGAAGGGAAAGGAGAAGATGCCAGGAATTTTTTGGGTCGTGCCTGCCGCTGGGATAGCGGCCATCATTTTTGCCATTCTGATGGCCCGGGACGTGCTGAAGCGCTCGCCGGGGACCGCCAGGATGGAGGAAGTGGGCGCCATGATTTTCGAGGGCGCCTGGGCTTTCCTCAAGAGGCAGTACTCTACCATCGGCTGGCTGGCGGTGGTGGTGGCCATCGTCGTGGGAGTGCTGGTTGGGTTGCTGGGAGGTCAGCGCGGCATCGAGGGGATAACCGCCTTCGGCATCGCCTGGAGGACGGGAATCGCCTTTATCGCCGGGGCTTTCTGCTCGGCGGTCTCCGGCTTTATCGGCATGATTATCGCCGTGAAGACCAACGCCCGCTGCGCTTACGCCGCCCACCACAGCCTGAAGGAGGCGGTAACCGTGGCCCTGCGCGGCGGCGCCGTGCCGGGTTTCCTGGTGGTGGCGCTGAGCCTGCTCGGGGTGACCGCCATCTACCTGGCCTACGGCGGGGCTGATTCGCCGAATATCGCTCCCCACCTGATTGTCGGTTTTGGTTTCGGGGCCAGCTTCGTGGCCCTCTTTGCCCAGCTCGGCGGCGGTATCTTTACCAAGGCGGCGGACATGGGTGCCGACCTGGTCGGCAAGGTCGAGGCCGGCATACCGGAGGACGACCCCCGCAACGCCGCCGTCATCGCCGACCTCGTGGGCGATAATGTTGGCGACTGCGCCGGGCGCGGCGCCGACCTCTTCGAGTCCACGGCGGCGGAGAACATCGGCGCCATGATACTGGGTATTACCATTTATGCCCTGACCGGGCAGGTCTACTGGATTCTTTTTCCGCTGGTGGTGCGCGCCTTCGGCATTTTCGCCAGCATGGTCGGCATAATGCTCGTCCGCATCCGCGGCAATGAAAACCC
>JBDRFW010000268.1:0-9063 GCA_043818415.1 Chloroflexota bacterium
CGCTCAATCTGTCCTTCAGGAGATAAAGAGGATGCGACCGCAGGAGCCGCACTGCACCGGCTGGCCGCTCCGGGCTTTCTGGAGGGCGCTGGACGAGAGCGAGATACGGCAGGCGCGGCAGATGCCCTGCTCCACCTTGGCTACCGCCTGTCCCTTCTGCTGGCGGACTCTCTCGTAGAGAGACACGGCGGAGGCATCGATTTGCCCGGCCAGCTGCTCCCGTCGCTGGCGGAGGTCGACCAGGGTGTTTTTAAGCTGCTCGATATCGTCGGACAGCTGTACCTGCTGGCGTTGCCAGGCCGCTTCCATCTCCCGGTAGGCGGCGGTGGCCCCGGCAACGCTCTTTTCCGCCGCCTCCACGAGGTCGATTACCTCCAGGGCCTTGTTCTCCAGTTCATCGCTCCTGGTCTTCATGGTGGTTACCTCGTGCTGGAGGCTGGAGAGCTCCTTGGGGTTGGTTATCTTGCCGCCGTAAAGCTGCTCCTCGGCGGAGGCGATCTTACTGAGGAGGTCGTCCACCTCCGCTTCGGCATCACGGTGTCGGTGCCGGAGCTCTTCGAGCTGGTGCTGCTCGGCGGTGAGCTGGCTCTGAGCGGCGTCCAGCGAGGTGCGGTCGCCGAGCAGGGCGGTCTTCTGGGCCAGCGACTGCTCGGCGGACTCAATCTCGGAGTCGAACTCCTGCAGCTGGTTGAGCTGCCGGGTAATGGCCATATCTATCTCCGCTGCCATTCTATAACGGTCGGTGAGGTAATAGCAATCTGACCGGAAATAGCGACAAAAACCGGTAGCTAATTTGGAACATATGTACTATTATAATAATTCCGGTCTTTCATTTTGGAGGGGAAGATGAACCTTTTAAAATTTGCCGTGGAGAAACAGCGCTGGGACCTGGCGGCCTACGCCATCGTCCTGGCGACGGTCAGGGTATTAACTAAAGGAGTACCGGATGGCGGAAAAAGGCGGAAAAAGAGGCGCACCGAGGGGTAACCAGAATGCCCGCAAGCACGGGTTCTATTCCCGCGTGCTGGACGAGTCCGAGCAGCTCGACTTCGCGCAGGCGACATGTGTCGAGGGGATTGACGACGAGATTGCCCTGCTCCGGGTCAAGATAAAGTCGCTGGTGGCCCACGACCCGGATAATATCGACCTGATAATGAAGGCCATCAATACCCTGGCGAGGATGGTCAGCACCAAGTATAACCTCAGCAAGAAGGACAAGAAGGGACTCAAGGAGGCCATCGGTACCGTCCTCAGGGATGTTGCCCTGCCGCTGGGTATCAGCATCGGAGCCACCATTGACAAGAGAATCGGCTGAAGCCGGGCTTTCCCTGCGCCGGCTGCGCCCTTACCAGCGGGAGGTGGCGGTGGCGGTGCTCCAGAGCGTCTTCGGCGGGAAAGGCCTGACCTTCTCCGTGGAAATCGCCCGGCAGGGCGGCAAGAACGAGCTCTCGGCGCAGCTGGAGCTCCTGCTGCTGACCCTCTTCATGGCCGAGCCGAAGAACCTGATAAAGTGCTCGCCCACCTTCAAGCCGCAAACGGTTATCTCCATGATGCGACTTAAAGACCGGCTCAACGATGCCGGCTTTAACGGCATCTGGACGGCCGAGCTCGGCTATATCGTCAGGCTGGTCAACGCCCGGGCCGTCTTCCTCTCGGCGGACGAGTCGGCCAACGTCGTCGGCAACACCGCCCATATTCTCCTGGAGATTGACGAATCGCAGGACGTCAGCAAGGACAAGTACACCAAAGAGTTCAAGCCGATGGGGGCGACCACCAACGTCACCACCGTCCACTACGGCACCACCTGGGACAGCGCCACGCTGCTGGAGGAGGTGAAGCAGACCAACCTCGAGCTGGAGCGCCGGGACGGCGTCCGGCGGCATTTCCGCTACGACTGGGAGGAGGTGGCCCGGCACAACCCGGACTACCTCGCTTACGTCCAGGGGGAATGGGAGAGGCTGGGGGGAAACCACCCCCTTTTCCTGACCCAGTACCGCCTGCTGCCGATTCACGGCGGGGGCGGTTTCCTGAGCGCCCAGCAGCGGGCCCAGCTGCAGGGGGAACATGCCCGGGAACGGCGGGGGGAGAGGGGCCATGTTTACGTGGCCGGCATCGACCTGGCCGGTGAGGCCGAGGAGGGTGAGGGCGACTCCCTGCGGGCGCTCCGGCCCCGGCGCGATTCTACCGTGGTGACGGTCGGGGAGTTGGACTTTCCCGGCGGTGACGACATCGTCCGGCAGCCGCGTGTCAGGGTGGTCGAGCACTACCGGTGGACGGGTAAGAAGCACACCGACCTTTATGTTCAACTGGTGGACATCCTGAAGAACGTCTGGCGCTGCCGCCGGGTGGTGATTGACGCCACCGGGGTGGGGGAGCCGGTAAGCTCCTTCCTCCGGCAGGCGCTGGGCTCCCGGGTGGTACCCTTTACCTTCACCCAGAAAGCGAAGTCCGAGCTGGGCTTCAACCTGCTGGCCGTCGTCAACTCCGGCCGGCTGAAGATGTACCGGGCGGACGGCTCGGCGGAGTACCGCGAGTTCTGGCAGGAGATGGAGCTGGCGAGGAGCCAGTACCGCCCCTCCCGGACGATGAACTTCTACGTGGACCCCTCCCGGGGCCACGACGACTTTTTGATGAGCCTGGCGCTGCTGGTGGAGGCGGCGAGCAGGTATTCACCGCGGGGGGCGCGGGGAAGCTGAGGAATAAAAGGAGAGCCCCCTCTCCTCCGGGAGGCAGGGTCCGGAGGAGAGGGGGAAGCAAAGGGGGTGGGGTAAGGGTAGGCGGTATTATTCTAGTAAGACCAGGCAGCCCTCCGGCCGAGCCAGTAGCCGATGATGAAGATGAGCACCGCCCCGATACCCAGTATGGTATATAACGCCCAATCGGGGAAGGCCAAGGGACCGGCGACGGAGAACTCGCCGGCGCCCGTCCACTCGCTGGCGTTGGAGGCGCCGTCCACGGCCCTGACTCTCCAGAAGTAGCTGGTCTTCTCGCCGGCCAGCTTCAGCTCCTCCGCCTCGGTGAGCACATAAGTGGACTTCTCAAGGTCGGTCTTTTCCAGGACGATGTCTTTTCCGTCAAAGTCCTCGTCGGTGGCTATCTGCAGGGTATAGATTACCGGACGACTGTCATCAGTAACGTCTTCCCAGTCGAACGTTACCGGCGACTTGGCTTTCACACCCATCTCCGGCATCAACGGTTGCGGGATGGACGGCGGGTCCGATTCTACGGTATAGGTAATTTCCGCGGTATTGGTGCCGTCACTGGCGGTGACGATGTGGTCTCCGCCCTTGCTGGGCGGTGCCGCGAAGGTAACGATAAACACGCCCAGGTCGTCGGCGGTGGACGTGGTCACCTCTTTATCGTCGTACTTTACCGTAATCGTCGCCTTGGGGGTAAAGCCGGCGCCGCCGATGCCGATGAGCGAGCCGACGAAGTTGCCGCTCTGGTTGATGCTGAGCCCCGCGGTCGAAGGTTTCGGTGTCGGGGTGGGGGTGGGGGTAGGCTCGGGGGTGGGCGCAGGAGCCGGGGCAACGTTAAGGGTAAAGCTGGCCTTGGCCAGGTTATCATCCTCGTCCTCGGCCTCGATGCTGAAGACCCCGGCCGTCAAACCCTCCGGCACGAAGAACTTGGCGCTGAAGCTGCCGTTGCTGTCCATCGTCTCGGCGGTCACCTGGTTGTTGTTGAAATAGATGTTGACCTGCCGTGGCCTCCTGGCGAACCCGGTGCCGCTGATGGTAACTTCAACGCCGGCTTCTCCGGACTGCGGCGAGATGATGACGTCCGGCTCGACGGTGAATTCGGCCTCGACGACGCTGCCGCCGATGGTTACCGTAACGGTGTGCTTGCCGGCCCTGGCTTCCGGCACAATGAAGAAGGACTCGAAATTGCCGCTGCTGTTGGTCTTGGTATCGCCGTCGTCAATATCGACCTTGTCCCCGCCGAACTCGATAGTAATGTTGGTGTTGGCGGCAAAGGACTGGCCGGTAATCTCCACCGGGTAGTCCACCGTTCCTTCCTCGGGGTCAAGGGTAATCGCCCCGCCGATAACCGTTAGTGTTGCTTTACTAACAATGGTCTGGCTTTCGCCGGAAAGAGTTGTTATCGTGACATAAACATAGTAAGTGCCCGAACTTACCGCCACGGAGGTACTGGTGCTGTAGTTGGTCACGGTTGACGGTATCTGAAAAGAAGTCGAGAACGTTCCCGGGCTGGCCTCGTCCGATAATCTTATATTGGCGCTGCTCATGACACGATAAATCGTGACATCAGTCCCAATAAGGTTATTAATATTGAACGGTTGTGGAGAAAAAATAATCCTGGCCTGTCTCTCCTGTGTTCCAACAGTAAAGCTGGAACCGGTTACGGTGACTGTGTTACCGATTTCACCTTGTGCAATAGATAACACTATGTCGTTGGCGGCCATGACCGGCGCCAGCGGGATAGCGGCCATCAGCAGGGAGAGGACAGCGGCTGTCCCCAGCAACCTGAGAAATCTTGTGAACTTCATTTTAGCCTCCTGATAAGGGATTTACTCCGGTGGGGCGTAAGCGGTACGCCGCCCCACGCGGAAAGCAAGAAAACCGACGATTATTACCGCGATTCCGATTAATGTATAGATTACCCAGCCGGGGAAAGTAAACGGAGAGCCGACGTGGAAAGACGCGGGAGCCGACCATTCACTTCCGTTGCCGGCGGCATCGGTGGCTTTGACCCTCCAGTAATAGGGGACCTTCTCTTTCAGCCCGAGCTCCTCCTCTTCCGAAAGGAGATACTCGGAGCCTTCCAGTCCTTTTTTCTCAATCGTGATTGACGTGAAATTGAGGTCCGTGGCTATCTGCAGGTCGTAGGTCACCGGCGGGCTGAGGCTGGTCACGGCCTGCCAGTTTAAGAAGAGCGGCATGGCCACCTGGCCGTCCGACGGCGGCTGCAGCAGGGAAGGTGCCGGCGGTGCGCCCACGGAGAAAGTCCAGGGCAGGGACCACTCACTTTGATTGCCGGCGCTATCCATGACCCTGACTCTCCAGAAGTAGGGTGCCGCCCTGGCGGGTGCCGCCAGCCTTTCCTCGTCGGTCAGCGTGTACTCGGACGCGGTGAGGCCGGTCTTCTCGAGCACCATCGCGGAGAAATTCTGGTCGGAGGCCAGCTGCAGGCTGTAGACCACGGGCATGGAGGGGTCGGTAACATCCTGCCAGTCGAGGTAGGCCTTGGCCCGTGTCTCGCTGCTGTTGGCCGGGAGCAGCAGCGCCGGTACCGGAGGCGTTACCGATTCGACGGTGAAGGCAAACTGCTTGGTGGTGGTGCCGTCACTGACGGTAATCACGTGGTTGCCGCTGCGGCTGACGGGGACATTAAAGGACACGTTGAAGGCCCCGTTGCTGTCCGCCGTGGCGGTACCGACGCGCAGGTTATCATAGTCGACGGTGACGGGCTTGTCCGCGGCGAAACCGCTACCGCGGACGGTAATCCGTGAGCCGATGGCCCCGCCGGTCTGGCTCAGGTTAGCCCCGGCCGTGACGGTGAACTTCACCTTGTCCACGTTGCCCTGCGAATCTTCCGCCTTGATATCGTACGGGTTGGACTTCATCTCCGGCACGTTAAAGACGACCTCGAAATTGCCGTAGTCGTCGGCCCGGGTGGTCGCCACGGTGCGGGCACCGAAGTTTATATTGACATTGCTGCGGTAGCCGAAGCCGTTGCCGCTGACCGTCAACAGTTCGCCGGGGCCGCCAGAGGTGCGGTTGATATCCATGGCGGGAATTACCTCGAAATCCGCTTCGGCGGCATCTCCCTCGGCGTTGGAGGCGGTAAGGCGGTGAATGCCGCCGGTGCTATCCGGGACGACGAAGCGGTAGCTGAACTCACCGGCGGGTGAAGCGACCACGGTGCTGATGATATCGGCGATAATATTATAGTAGTTGAGGGTTACCGTCCGGCCGGCGTAGAACCCCTTGCCGCTGATGATGACATCGGTGCTGACGGGTCCGTCGCGGACATCCAGCGAGATATCGGGTTCCGTGACGATAAAGAAATCCTCGGCCAGGAATGAGGTCGAGCCGACCTCGCTCTTGACCCTTATCCAGTGCCGGCCGGGGGTGGTGCCATCAGGGATTGTAAGCTGGGTGGTGAAAGAGCCCGTATCCGGCATGACCAGCGGACTGGAGGCAATTTCCTTATTATCAAAGAAGATGTAAATGCTGTCCCCTTTATAAGAATCGAAGACGATGCCGGTTATGGTCACCTTGGTGCCCACGGCGCCGGCAGCCGGCGTCAGCGTTACCACCGGCGCGGCCAGGGCCGGCGTGGCCAGTACCATCACCGCCACCAGCGGCAGGGCTACCGCCAGGACGATCAGCCTTTTTTGATAGCCCGCCAGATAATATGCCACTTTCATCAGCGCCTCCTTGCACCGAGGAGGGGATAGGGTATATTCCGTGGTGGTGCTGTCCCTATTATTTAGTCTCCTTTAAATATATAACGTTCTTTTATTTAAAAAGTTTTTTCCTGGCGCCCTGGCTGGGATTATACGTCCCGGCGAAGTTGTCCAGGGTGTCCTTATTGATAAGCCAGGTATTGTGAATCTTGGTGGCGGGCAGGTCACCCTGGCGGCACAGCCGCTTCACCGTTTCCGGGTGTACCTTGAGACGGCGGCTGGCCTCGATTACGTTAAGATAGTTGTCCCAAACCGGCATAACATTCTCTTAACAATATTTTAACAAATATTGCTTTATCAAAGCAATTGTAACACTCCGGAGCACATTTGTCAAGAGTCGATGCCAAAAATACGACAAAAATGCATTGACGTTAATAGAACACATGTGCTATTCTTTCCCTGTTTGGTTGGCGAGGTAAGCGATGGATTTGACGACGCGTGAGACTGGCGATGACGAACCTGGACTGGACGGAGAGGAAGCCCACCATGACCTGGATTTACCGCCGGAATACTGCCACTACCGCGACGAGGGCTGCGAGTTTGCCACTTCCTGCCTCAACTGTCCGTTTCCGCAGTGCCTCTACGACGAGCCGCGGGGGAGGCAGCGCTGGCTGAAGGACTCGCGGAACCGGGAGATAAACCATCTCTTTAACGGCGGCTGGGGTGTCAAGGAGCTGGCCCAGCTCTTCGGGGTGAGCCAGCGGACGATACAGAGGGTGCTGAAAAGCCCTTCCTTCAGCGGGGTGCCGGCGATGTCGGGCGGGAGACCCGGAGAAAAGGACTAAAGGAGCGGGATACCGATGAATGAGACAATTCCTTCACAGCTGGCCCGTATGGACCTGGAGAGAATGAAGGGTTACCAGGAGCTTCTCGACTTTTACGGTGGTCGACAGTGGGAGGGCCGGGAAAGAAGAGGGGAGCGGCGGCTTATCTTCAACTATGCCCGGGTCTTCGTGGAGAAGATTACCGCTTACCTGATGACCGGCATCAGCTTTGCCGTGGACCCATTCCAGGACTCGGACGAAACCCGGGAAAGGGCCGGGAAGGCCGAGGCCGCCCTGTATAAGGTATACGCGGACAACCAGCTGGAGCAGCTCGACCTGGAGACGGAAATCGACTGCGCCGTGCTGGGTGACGCCTGCTACAAGGTCATCTGGGACGCCGCCGAAAAAAGGGTCAGGGTCACCGCGCCCGATGTCCAGGGGCTCTATGCCTGGTCTTCTGGCGATGATATTTCCCGGGTATGGCGGGTGGCCTCCCGCTATCGCCTTTCCGCCGAGGAGGCGGAGCTTACCTACGGCCTCAGGCCCAAGGGCAAGACGGCGGCGGTCACCGAGCTGTGGACGGAGCGTGATTTCGAGCTGTATGTTGACGGCGCCCCGTTGGACGCCAAGGCCAACCCTTACGGCTTCATTCCCTTCGTGATTTTCCCCAACCACCGCGAGCCCAAGAAGTTCTGGGGCACCTCCGATTTACCCCCGATTATGGAGTCGCAGCGGGAGCTGAACCGCGCCATGAGCCAGCTCTCCCGCATCCTGGAGCTTTCCGGCAACCCCATCGCCGTACTGGAAAACGTGGAGGAGTCCGAGGACATCGCCATCCGGCCGGGGGCGGTCTGGAATATCCCCGAGGACGCCAAGGCCTACCTGCTCGACCTGCTCCAGGGCGGCGGCGTCAACCTACATATTAATTATATCGACCTTATTTACCGCGCCCTGCACGATTTATCGGAGTCGCCGCGGTCGGCTTTCGGCGGTATCGAGAAGGACCTGTCCGGCGTGGCCCTGGAGATTGAGCTCCAGCCGCTGCTGCAAAAGGTGAGGCGGAAGAGGATTATCCGGACGGCCGCCTATAACCGCCGCAACGAAATGATTCTGAAGCTGCTGGAGAAGTACCGGGGCGAGGACTTCGGGGAGAACCGCCTGCGGGTGGTCTGGGGGCCGGTGCTGCCCAAGGACCTGGAAAAAAGGGTGGGCAGCGAGCAGGTGATGGTCCAGACCGGGCTGCACTCCCGCCGCACGGCCATGGACGAGCTCGGCGTACGGGACCCGGACCACGAGTTCCAGCGGTGGCTGGAGGAGAGGGAGTCTATTCTTAAGATGAACAAGGAGCTTAACGCAAAATCCGCCAGGAGCGGCGCGAGAGAGAGTGCTGGGCTTGCCCGGGCGGAAGGCTTTGAGGAGTAATCAGGAGGAAAAATGGTTACGGAAAAAGAACAGGAAAAGACGGAAGAAGTCGATGGTGCCGGTAACGAGCCGGAGGCCCTCCGGCAGGAGAACGAGGCCCTGGCCCGCGAGGTGAAGCTGCGGGAGGCCACCGTAACCCGGCTGGAGCAGGCCCTGGCGGCCAAGGACGGCGAAATCGCCGACCTTCAGCAGTCGCTGCAGGAGGCCCGCCAGGCCCTTGACGAGCTCGGCAAGGCGATGCCCCAGGCGGTGGCTGCTTACCGTGAGCTCATCGTCCAGGCCAATCCCGGCCTGCTCGCCGAGCCGATAACCGGCGATACCATCGAGGAAGTCAACGAGTCTCTCAAGAATGCCCGGGCGCTCATGGAGAGGGTCCGGCAGGAAATGGAGGCGGAGGCCGCCAAGACGAGGGTACCGGCCGGTGCCCCGCAACGGGCGCGGATGGAC
>JBDRFW010000269.1:0-3852 GCA_043818415.1 Chloroflexota bacterium
CCATATGTAATTTCTTCTTTTTTACGTTTACGCCTTACCATATAATGGTTTGAATTATAAATCATTATTGTAAACCTGTCAAAAGTGAATGATGTTATAAGTCAATTAAATTCGCTAAAAAAATACTAAAAAATGCGGGAACCGCCCCTCTTTCTTTTTTATCCCCCTCTCCTGCTGAAAGCCTCGTCAGGAGAGGGGGATTAAGGGGGTGAGGTTAAGGGGGTGGGGACGGGATGATGGGGCAGCCGGAACCGGGCCGGACGAGACCCCCGTACGGCTTGACCTGAGGCCTTAAATTCTGCTATCATGCACAAAGGTCAGGTTTATCGAGGTCGGCATGAAAAGATGGGTAGCGGCTCTCAGACTGACCGGCGTCGGGTTTTACATCGCTGCCTGTATCTTGCTGGGAACACTGGCCGGCCTCTGGCTCGATAACAAACTGAATACCCGCCCATTGTTGATGATAGGCGGTCTGCTGGCAGGGCTGGCGGTGGCTATTTACGGTGTTTATCAGATGATCCGGCCCCTCATGAGCGACAAGCAAGACAAGGAGAACGATTAGTGGCTGAGACCAAGCGAAAAGGCTGTCTTGGCTGTTCCTTTCCCATCTTAATCGGCATCGTCATCGTCTTTCTGGCCCTCGTCGTCATCGGTTTCCTGGCCGGCCCCATCGGGCAGAAGCTGCTACCCGGCGTGTCCATGCCGGGGTGGCTGACGGTGCCCCGCCCCGACCCCCACCTGCAGGCGCCGGTGGTCTTCCACCTCTTCGGGCTGCCCATTACCAACAGCGTCATCGGCGGCTGGATTACCGTGGTCGTCCTGGTGGTCCTGAGCTGGGCGGTCACCCGCCGCATGAAGCTGGTGCCCGGCCGCCTTCAGGCCGCCTTCGAGTTCCTGCTCGGCTGGATTTTCGACCTGTGTAAGAGCATCGCCGGGGAGGAAAACGGGCGGCGGTTCTTCCCGGTCATCTGCACCATCTTTCTCTTCGTGGCCTTCAATGCCTGGCTCAGCCTCATCCCGGGCTTCGGCTCGATTGAGGTCCACCTGCGCGGCCATGAGGTCGAGCTTTTACGCGGCGCCAATACCGATGTGAATACGCCGCTGGCCATCGCCCTGATTTCCTTCATCTTCGTGGAGTTTTACGGGCTCAAGGCCCTGGGTATACGCTACCTGCGCAAGTTCATCAATCCCGGCCAGTTCTTTCACAGCCTCGGCCAGCTCTTCCGGGGCAAGATAAACATCATGGGTGTCTTCTCCGGTGCCATCGATATTTTCGTCGGTGTCCTGGAGACGTTAAGCGAGCTGATACGCATCGTCAGTTTTACATTCAGGTTATTCGGCAACATGACCGCCGGCGAGATACTGCTGCTCATCGCGGCTTTCCTGGTGCCCTGGGTGCTGGCCCTGCCGTTCTACGGGCTGGAGCTGCTGGTGGGCTTCGTGCAGGCCCTTATCTTCAGCGGGCTGACCCTGGTGTTCGTGACCATGGCCGTGGCCCCGCACGAGCATGAGGCGGAGTCACATTAGATAAAAAGAGAAAAAATATCAAGAGGAGGGTGAAGAATGGATCCTGTAGCAATCAAGATGTTAGCGGCCGGGTTAGCCATCGGGCTGGGTGCCCTGGGTCCGGGAATCGGCATCGGTATCCTGGGTTACGGTGCCATGCAGGGCTTGGCGCGCAACCCCGAGGCCAGGGGCCCCATTATGACCAACATGATTCTGGCCATCGCCATGGCTGAAGCCATCGGCATCTATGCCTTAATCGTGGCCATCATACTCGCCCTGGTAGCCTAGAATTTACCGTAATGAGGTTAGAGGAGAGAAATCATGGAAGAAAGCGGGATTCCAGTATTTATTACCGTTATCGCGGCCGCGGTCATGGTCATCGGAGTGATGGTGGCCATGGCCGCCGTTACCTGGGTCTTCCTGATGGGTTAGCCCGGGGACGATAAACCGGTGGGTCCCGGGGCTGATTGACATGTCCTGGCGGTTTACCGGGCCTGAGACGGACAATCGGAGGGTATTGTGGAAGGACTCGGAATAAGTTTGCCAACGCTGTTGACGCAGGTCGTAACTTTCGTCATCCTGCTCATCGTACTGCGCTTCGTGGCCTACAAGCCGATTATGCGCATGCTCGACGAGCGCTCGCGGCGGGTCAAGGAGAGCCTGGAGCAGGCGGAGTCCGTCAAGGAGGAGTCCGCGAAGGCCGAGGAGCAGGTGAAGAAGCGGCTGGAAGAGGTCAGCCGGGAAGGCCAGGAGAGGATAGCCCGGGCGGTCAAGGCCGGCGAAGAGGTCAAGCAGAAGGCGCAGGAAGAAGCCCGGCAGGAAGCCGAAACCCTGGTCAACCGGGCGCGGGCCGAGATACAGCGGGAGCGCGATGAGGCCATCGGCGAGGTGCGCCGCGAGTTCGCCGATTTAACGGTGCTGGCGGCGGGCAAGGTCATCGAGCGCACCCTGGACAAGGAAAAGCACCGCGACCTTATCGAGAAGGTGCTGGAAGAAAGCTCGACGCTGAAGAAAGAATAAGCGTCAGGTTCGGGAAAGCGAATGCCGAGAAAAGCTTACGCCCGGCGCTACGCCCAGGCGGTCTTTGAGATAGCGCTGGAGAAAAAAGAACTGGAACGGTGGCAGTCCGACCTGGAGAAGGTCGTTGGCGTCACCGGCGACGATGTCTTTAAGGCGGCGCTGGAGAGCCCCAAGATAAAGATTGCCGATAAGCAGCGGCTGCTCTCCGAGCGCCTCGGCGATATCAGCCCCCTGGCCCTGAACCTGGTGCTTATGCTGATATCGCGGGGTTTCGTCGGCGTGCTGGGTAAGGTCGCCGAGGAGTACCGGAGGTTGCTGGATGCCTACCACGGCATCGAGAAAGCGGATGTGGTCACCGCCGTCCCCCTCGATGATAAGGATAAAGACAAGCTGGCCGAGCGCCTGAGTGCCCTGGTGGGCAGCAAGGTCGTCCTCAAGGCGGAGGTGGCCCCGGAGATACTCGGGGGTATCGTCGCCAGGGTCGGCGGCAAGCTGCTGGACGGCAGCACGCGCAGCAAACTGGCGGCGCTCAAGCGGGAGCTGGTCGGCGTGGAGAAGCGGCGGTAATCAAGTGTTTAACATTGTCATTCCCGGGCTTGACCCTGGAATCCAGACCACCACTCCTCCACTGGATTCCGGCTTTCGCCGGAATGACATAAGATAGACCGTGTGGAAAAGGAGGGAGCTCAGGTGACAACGAGAGGCCAAGATATCGTATCCATTATTAAACAGCAGATTGAGCAGTTCGGCACGGCCGTAACCATGGTGGACGTCGGCACCGTCATCGCGGTCGGTGACGGCATCGCCCGCATCCACGGGCTGGCGGCGGTCAAGTACAACGAGCTGCTTCAGTTTCCCAATGATATTATCGGCATCGCCCTCAACCTGGAAGAGGACAGCGTCTCCGCCGTGGTGCTGGGCGATTACACCCGGATTAAGGAAGGCGACGAGGTCAAGTGCACCGGGCGCATCGCGGAGGTGCCGGTGGGAGAATCGCTCATCGGGCGCGTCGTCGATTCCCTCGGGCGTCCCGTGGACGGCAAGGGCGCCGTCAAGACGGACCGGAGCCGGCCCATCGAGCGGGTGGCGCCCAACGTGGTGCTGCGCGCCTCAGTGGACACGCCTGTCCAGACGGGCATCAAGTCGGTGGACAGCATGTTCCCCATCGGGCGCGGCCAGCGCGAGCTGATAATCGGCGACCGCTCCACCGGCAAGACGGCTATCGCCCTGGATGCCATCGTCAACCAGAAGGGCGGCGACCTTATCTGTATCTACGTGGCCATCGGGCAGAAGGTATCCCAGGTGGCCCGCGTCGTGGCTACCTTA
>JBDRFW010000270.1:0-20900 GCA_043818415.1 Chloroflexota bacterium
GGCCTCGATGACCGCCTCCCCCTCGATAATATTGCCGTGTTTCAGCAGCCTGGCCTCGTAGATGGGCGTGGGACGGAATGCGCCATATTGCACCCAGTAGGCGTCCCGCTTCCCCTTGAGCGCCTCTTTATCCGGCACGTCACCGGCCCGGGGGTAGCTGGGCAATTTGGGCTTGGGGTAGTCCACGGTGGCGCGCAGTATCAGGTTGAGCACGTCCACACCGCCCTGCGGGTAAGCCGAAATCTTGTTAAAGACACGGCAGTACTCGTCCTCGAAGGCCTGGTAGACCTTCCTGACATCGGCCTCGCTGTTGATGAACAGCAGCGGGGACATGAACCGCAGGATGTTCAGCTGGCCGCCGTACTTGGCTTCTATCTCCAGGCCGAACTTGATGGACTCCAGCTTGAAGCCCTCGTTGGTGATATCCTTGATCGCTTTTTCCTGGAGGTTTTTCACGGTGTTGTTGAACACGTCGTAGTCTTCGAAAGGCTTCATCGTCGTCGGGTACAGCAGGGGGAAACGGATCGACTGCTCGTACATGTGGAGGATGTCCATGGTGCTCGAGCCGAAGGCGCAGAACACCGGCGAAAACGGGAAGACCACGATTTTGTTGATGCCGGCGTAGGGACCGTAAGCGCAGCAGTGGGTCGGGCCGGCGCCGCCGAAGGCGAACAGGATGAAATCGGCGGGCTTGTAGCCCCTCAGGAAGGTCTCCTTGGCGATGACGTCACCCATGTTGGCGTCGACGATTTTCTTAATCAGCAGGGCCGCTTCTTCCACCCCGACACCCAGGGGGGCGGCAATCTTTTCTTTAATGGCATTGACCGCCTTGCTTTTATCGAGCTTCATGCGTCCGCCGTGGTAGTAGTCCGGGTTGATGTAGCCCAGCACGATATCGGCATCAGTCACGGTGGGGTCGGTGCCGCCGAGGTTGTAGGAGGCCGGACCGGGCATGGAGCCGGCGCCCTGCGGCCCCACCTCCACCCGGTTGCCCATGACGGGGTTCAGCCAGGCAATGGAACCACCCCCGGCTCCGATGGACCGGGTCTCCAGGACGGTCATGTCCACCCACCAGCGGTCGATAAGGGGGTGGAACTGGTAGAACCGACTGCTCCCGGCCACCACCAGGCCGAGGTCGAAGCTGGTGCCGCCCATGTCGGAGACGACGATGTTGTCGTAGCCGAGAGTTTTACCGACGTTGGCCCCGCCGATGAGGCCGGCCACCGGGCCGCCGTTGAACGTCTGGATGGCCGCCGTGCGGAAGACCTCGGCCATGCCGCCGCTGTTGTGCACCATCATGATTACCTTATCGTAGCCGGAGTTGCGCAGCTCGTCGCCGGTGCCGGAAATCTGCTCCCACATGGAATAGTGAAGGTAGGCGTTGAGTATCGTCGTCACGGTGCGGGTGTACTCGTTCTGCTTCGGCGCCACCTCCGAGGAAAGCACCACCGGCATTGCCCCCAGGTAAAAATCGGGGTACTCGTGACGGATAATCTCGGCGATTCTCCTCTCGTGGGTGGTGTTAGCGTAGGAGAAGAGCAGGCTGACCACGAAGCCCCGCGCCCCCCGGTCCACCAGGTACTGGAGCTTCTCCAGGAAGTCCTCCTCGTCCAGGGGCCGGATAATCTCCCCGCGGGAGTTGACCCTCTCCTTGACGCCCACCGTCATCTCCCGGGAGATTATCGGCTCCGGCTTGACGATGCGCGCCAGGTTCCTGATTTCCCTGAAGGTAAGCTGGTCCGACCAAGACGCGCCCTTGCCGATGGGGACAATATCCTCGAAGCCCTCGGTGCTTATCAGTGCCAGCCTTGGGCCGGTGCGCTGCAGCAGGGTGTTCATGGCGATGGTGGTGGAGTACCTGACCACCTCGGTATTTTTCAGCAGCTCTTTGACGGGGATGTTCAGCAACTTCGCGGCGTCACGAATCGCCCGCATGAAACCGACCGACAGGTTATAGCCGGTGGTGGGGGTCTTGGTGAAGACCGTCTTGCCGTCATAGTTCAGAAAAAGGTCGGTAAACGTTCCGCCGATATCAACATCCAGAGAGACCTTCATGCTTCACCTGCCTGTTTAGTTTTCTTGTCCTTACCGGTGGCCGGGTATTTTTCCTTCAGCTTGTCGATGTCCAGCTCGATGTCGTAGGTAACGGGGTGGCCGGGCGGCAGCATCTCGTTCTCCACCATGACGCCGCAGCCTGGACAGTAAAACTCGACGAGCATGGCCCAGCTGGGGTCAGGCGCGAAGCTGAAGGGGCCTTCCAGCGGCGAATTGTATATCGTTCTGGGGTCCTTCCGGATATAGACCAGGCACCCCTTCTTATAGTTCTCCCGGGCGGAGATAAGCTCCTGGCCGCAGCGTTTGCAGCACCAGAGCTCCTTCTCCAGGTCTATATCCAGATATTCCGTTATCTGCCTTTTCGTGCCCACGGGCTCCTCCTTTTTCAGGCGTTCTCGATGACGCCGTTCAAGAGATTATCAACGGTATATTTCTTACCATCCGGAATCAGGATGGTGGTATCTTCACTCTCGATAACGGCCGGCCCTTTGACCACGTTGCCGCACTCCAGTTTCCCCTGCTCGTAGATGCTGGTCTTGATGAACTTGTCCTTCCAGTAGACATCCCGCTGTCCCTTCAGCGCCTTCTTCGGGTCCACCCCGGCCGGTTTATGGGTGGCCAGCTCCGGGTGCACCACCGGGCTGGTGGCCCGCAGGCGTATCAGGTTAACGGTGAGTTCGTCAACGGACCCCGCTCCGCTCTGGGCGGCGAAGGCATCAAGGATTTTCCCGATGTCCCCGGCTTCCGGGGGGAGGGTTACCGGTGCGTTAAACGTCGCGGCGGCCTTACCGGCGCTGGCCTCGAGCTCCAGCGAGAAAGAGACCTTATCCGGCGGGAAGCCCTCTCCCCTCATGTCCCGCAACGCCGCTTTCTGCAGGTCTTTCACCGTTTTGTTGAAGACGTCAAGCTGCTTCTGGTCCGCCTGGCGGCTCAAGCGCTGTTTAGAAAGCGTCTCGTAGATATGCTGCACATCGGCGCAGGAAGAGCCAAAAGCGCTGAAGACGGAGCTGAAACGGAAGGAGTATATCTTCGGTATCCCCACCTTATCGGCGATGCCGCAGCAGTAGAGCCCGCCGCCCCCGCCGAAGGAGAAGAGGATGAAGTCTTCCGGTTTATATCCCCCCGCCGCGATGAGTTGGCCGATGTCCTCGGCGCAGATGTCCTCCATGGCCTGGGTGATGAGACGGGCGCAGGCCTCCGCGGAAACCCCCAGCGGCCTGGCCACGTTTTCTTCGATGACCTCCCTGGCCCGGGAGGCATCCAGCTGGCGTTTGCCGCCCAGGAAGTAAGCGGGGTCGATGTACCCCAGGACGACGCTGGCGTCCGTCGAAGTGGCCTCCGTACCGCCCAGTCCATAACAGGCGGGTCCGGGCATGGCGCCGGCACTGTCGGGCCCGACCTTTACTCCCTTATTACCGGTGGGTCGGGCAATAGAGCCGCCGCCGGCCGCGGCCGTGTAGACCTCGATGACCGGAATCTTGACCGGTATCCCTTCCATCAGGGTCTCGCGCTTGTAGCCGTGCCGGCCGTCGATAACCAGGCTGATATCGGCGCTGGTGCCGCCGATGTCCAGGCTGGCTACGCGCGGCAGGTTGTACCGCTGGCTCATGTAAGCGGTGCCGAGCACGCCCGCCGAGGGACCGGAGTTATAGGTGGTGATAGCGGTGGTCTTGGCCACCCTGGCGACGCCGCCGTCGGCATGAACCACCAGCAGCGGCTTGCGGTAGCCTATCTTCCGGACGTCGTCCTCGGCCTTGTAGAGGAACCGTACCATGTCCGGGTGGAAATAAGCGTTGAGCAGAGCCACGTTCGTCCGGGAAGCCTCGTCGGAGGTGGTGCTGACCTCATCGGAGAGCAGCAGCGGCACCGCGCCGAGGTAATGCTTGGGATAGTCCTCGTCAGCTATCTGCCTGACCCGCAGCTCGTGCCGGTTGTCCAGGTGGGAGCCGTGCAGGCTGACCACGATAATCCTGGCGCCGCGTCCGAGCAGGCCGCGTATGGCGGTCCTCACCTGCTCCCGGTCGATATCGTTCTTGCCGGACGGCTCGTCGATGCCCACCACCATTTCCGGCGGGACGATTAAGTCCAGCGCCGGGCTCCTTCCGGGGCTGTAAAGGCTCTCTTCGTAGCCCCTGGTGACAATCAGGCCCAGCCTGGGGCCGGACCGTTGTATCAGCGTATTGGTGGCATGGTTGGAGGAGAAGCGTATCACTTCCGTTTCATGGAGCATCTGCCGGGCGGTAAGCCCGAACCTGGCGGCCCCGTCCTCGATGCACTTCAGGAAACACACGGTGAGGTCGTGGGGGGTGGTATCCACCTTGACCCACTCGATGCGACCGTCCCCGGTGAAAAAGCCGTCGGTAAAGGTGCCGCCATTATCGATATCGATGGTGAACTTCATGAAACACCCCCCTGCGCGTTAATGAATGTGTTGAACGTATTGCTTATATTTATAATACTCTACGGTCGTACCTGTCAAATCCCCCCGTGAAGGCTTATTGAACTATCACGACTCCGGTGCTATGATGCAAGGAAAAAGGCAGGGGACGATGGAAGAGTACGGCAATATCAGGGCAATAATCGAGGTAATGAACGCGAACGGCGTGGAGTACGTCTTCTTCAACCCGGGCATCGATAACGTCCCCTTTCTGGAAACACTCGCCAGTTTGCGTGCCGGCGGGCAGACGGCCCCCAGGGGGATACTCTGCCTCGACGAGTTCGTGGCGATGACGGCGGCCCACGGCAACTACATGGTATCCGGTCGACCGCAGGTGGTCTCGGTGCACGCCGAGCTGGGTACCCTGCAGGTGGGCGGGGCGCTGCACAACGCCCAGTGGGGCCGGGTGCCGGTGGTCATGTTCGCCGAGATACAGGGACCGCCCCAGCGTGTCACCTGGCGGCAGGAGGCGTTCGACCAGGGCACCATGGTGCGCAACTTCGTCAAGTGGGACCACCAGCTGGCCGCCGGCGAGGACGTCCGTGAGGCCCTCCGGGAGGCTTTCCGCATCGCCACCGCCGAGCCGCGCGGTCCCGTTTACCTGACCCTGCCGCGGGAGGTCCTCTGGAAGCAGGGCGCGGCTCCGGCCGGCCGGGCACAGCCATCCGCCCCGGCTATGGTACCCCCCGCCGATAATGCTCTCCTCGAGAAAGCAGCGGATATTCTGCTCAAGGCAGGAAACCCCCTGATAATTACCGCTTACTCCGGCCGAAACCCCCGGACCGTCCCGCTGCTGGTAACGCTCGCCGAGACCCTCGGAGCTCCGGTACAGACCGCGAATTTCTGGATGAACTTCCCCAATACTCACCCGCTGGCGGCCTGCCCCGACCCCGGAGACCACTCCCCTAACCCCTACCTGACATCGGCCGACGTTATCCTGGCCATCGACTACGACATGGATTATGCGGCGCCGCCGACCGTTCCCCGGCCGGATGCTAAAATAGTCCACATCGATATCGATACGGCCAAAAAGGGCGTGCCGCTGTGGGGTAAAAAACCCGATATCCTTATCCCGGCTGATTCCCACCAGGCGATACCGGCCCTCACCGGGATTTTAAAGCGGAAACTGACCGGTGAAAGGCAAAAGGAGCTGAAAGAGCGCGCCGTGCGGCTGGCCTCGGAGCAGCGGGAACGGCGTGAAAAGTGGCCGGCGCTGGCCCGGGAGCATTCCCGCCGGAAACCGATTTCCGCCCACTGGCTCAGCCACTGCCTCGACGAGGTTATCGACGAGGACACGCTCATCGTCAACCAGACCATATCCCCGAGGGTAATCGTGGCCCACCAGGTCCGCCGCACCCGGCCGGGTACGCTGCTTTCCTGTCCCGGCGGCTGCATCGGCTGGGCGCCGGGGGCAGCCCTGGGAGTAAAGCTGGCGGCACCGGACAAAACGGTGGTCAGCCTGATGGGCGACGGCGCTTTTATCTACGGCTGCCCGGAGGCCTCGCTGTGGGCGGCCGGGTTCTACCAGGCCCCGTACCTGGCCGTCATCTTCGATAACCAGGGGTATGCCGCCATTAATGGCCTCTTCCGCCAGAAGTACGACGTCGAGAATATGGGGACTGATATCTTCAATCCGCCCGACTACGCCATGATTGCGCGGGCCTGCCACGCTTACGGTCGAACCGTGGAAGACCCCGCCGAGGTCGTCCCTGCCCTGAAAGAGGCCCTGGCGGAGGTTAAGGGCGGACGCCCCGCCGTGCTGGACGTGAGGATAGGCACGGCATAAACTTGCGGTCTATATCGGCCGGGTAAACACCATGTCAAAAGCGTCCCAGGCGCGGCGCTCTTCTTCATAAGGCGCCGCTTCGGCGCGGCATTCATTGTCCAGAATCATCGTCAGGCGTTCCCGGCCATAAGGCGGCCACCGGCCGATGCTCTCGCAGCTGGGGTCGCCGGTGCGGGCGAAGGCCACCCAGGCATCCTGAATGCTCCGCGAAAGCCTCTCGACGGCCGGACCGCTGCCGCAGAGTTCATCTTCAAGAGTGCCGAAGATAAAACGCCTGTCCAGTCCGTGACAGGCGCCGTGCATCCTTCCATCCATGGGGGATTCCAGGATAAAGATATAGTTATAGGCCGGCTGGCCGTTATCGCGCTGGGCCTCGACCAGGCGAATGGTCGGCATACGGAACATGAGGTCGGTGTATATGGCCGCCAGGATATCAAACGGTCCGGTCGGCGCGCCGCGTTTAATACGGGCCTCCCGGTAAGCCGTTATCAACCCGGACACGTGCTGATGAGGTAAAAAATGCTTCAGGCGGCGGACCAGGTCATTATCATCCAGGTCCCTTATGCCGGGTTCCCCCACGCTAAGACCCCGCCATTCGTCCAGCGTTGTGCCGGCCAGGGTAATGACATTTTTGGCCGAGCCTTTCTTAATTGCCTCGATGGGCAGCTCTGGAATCACCCCGCCATCGACGACCGGCTGGAAAGGCGTTAATACGTGCTCGGTCTCCCGAAGCTTCGTTTGCAGCTCCTGCTGCCCGGCGAGCAGCCTCCGGTACGGGAGCGCCCGCAACGCCTCTGCGTCCCGGCCGCCCAAGCCGAGTATTTTAAGATATCGTTCCGATATTTTTACGGCGCCCCCCAGGGAACCGACGGTATTGGCCGCACCGCTCTGGTTGATGGCCTTCCGGAACCTGCCCCGCGCTGACGGCATGCCCATCAGGCAGCCGATACTCATGCCCCCGGCGGAAAAGCCGAAGACGGTGACATTATCCGGGTCCCCCCCGAAGGCTTTGATATTATCGTGCACCCAATCCAGGGCCGCTACCTGGTCCAGGAGACCCTCGTTGCCGGTAGCCGGTATTTTGCCACCGGTTATCTCTTTCAGGTTTATAAACCCGAATGCTCCCAGCCGGTAGTTAATGCTGACAACGACGATATTGCCGTGCTCCGCCAGCTTACCGCCCCGCGAGGTCGGCTCCGTGCCGGAACCGATGATAAAAGCGCCGCCGTGTATCCAGACCATCACCGGCCGGCGGGCATCGTCAAGGCCCGGCGTCCAGACGTTCAGGAAAAGGCAGCTTTCATCCTGGGTCCCGACATCCGTGTCGGCTCCCGGGGGACTGATGGGCATCTGGTTTTGAGGGGCAGCCGCCCCGAACTCCCTGGCCGGGCGCACGCCGTTCCAGGGCTTCAGGGGCTGGGGAGGCAGCCAGCGCAATTCTCCGACCGGCGGTGCCGCATAAGGGATACCGCGGAAAACGTAAAGGCCGTCTTCACGGCTGCCCTCCAGCTTGCCGGATTTTATGGAAATAACCGCCGTTTTTCCGTTGCTCATTTCTCCCCCCTATGCCGCGCCATCCGGTGGCTACTCCGTCTTGAAGATATCCACCGCGGCGGTGTCGGTCGGGCCGGCCACGCCCCGGTCGCGCTCAACGAACTTAATGGCTCCCGTGGGGCACATCTCTACGCAGGCAGGGCTGCCGCCGCAGACGTCGCAGAGCAGCACCTCCCCGTCGGCGGCGGTCACCATGGCCGCATATGGGCAGGCGGCCACGCAGAGAGCGCAGTTATTACATTTTTCCTGATTAATGGTCACCCAGCCGGTCGCCGTGTCCTTGACGATAGCGTGCCGCCGGCAGGCTTTCATGCAGGGCGGATTCTTGCAGTTCAGGCAGACGTGCGGCAACATCAGCCCGTCCATCACCAGCCTCTCGATGGCTATCCTCGCCCGGGAGGGGTTGACGGCTTTTTCCTTGACCAGCGAGCAGGTCAGCTGGCAGATTTCGCAGCCGGTACAGGCCTCGGCCCTGATGAAAAACGTCTTCTGCGTCATATCAAATGCGACGGCTCCCCGTCCAGCTTGAGGCGGGCCAGCGTTTCCGGCTTCGGCGCGCCTTCTTTCGTCCAGCCGCGGATTTCATAGTACTCATCGAGCGCCTTTTCGTATTCGGCGCGGTCGAGCTTTTCCCCTTTGAGAGGTTCCAGCGGCTGCGCCTGGAAATAGATGGAGGGGGGTATATCGCCCTCCCGCAGCAGGCCGGTCTCCCGCTGGATGAACAGGCGCTCCAGGTTCCATATCCTTTCCCCGGTCTCCATCAGCTCTTCCGGGGTGGTATCCCAGCCGGTGACGGCGTTGATGGTCTCGCAGAACTGCTGGTAGCCGAGGTTATGCGTGGAGCCGGGGTAGATGGTGGCGAACTTGCAGTAGCCGAGAGAATCGGCCATAGTGGTGAAATGCTGCGTCCAGACCGCCATCCAAGGCTTTCCCTGCCAGGACCGAAAGTCGGAGGCAATGGGCCGACCGTATATCTTTTTCAGCACTTCCTCCGGCATGGCGAAGAACTCCAGGGCGCACCTCCCCTTGAGGTGGTCGGAACCCCGACTGGTCGTGGCCGCCGCGAGTGACGTTGCCCGGGAAGCCCGGGTATTTTCCGGGCTTTCGTGTATCATGCCCCGCTGGGTATAAAGATAACGCCCGGCCTCTTTACCGAACTCCTCGACGGCTCTGGATGCCCGCTGCCCAATCATCCCCCCCAGCCCCTCGTTATTGGCCATCTGGTGAATCAGGGCCAGTACGGACTCCTTGTTGCCCCAGTCCAGATTGAGGCCGCCGGTGTCTTTCTCCGTGATGATACCCCGCTGCCACAGCTCCATCAGCCAGGCGGTATAGCTGCTCACCGACCCCACGTCCAGGCCGTAGCGGTTTATCAGGGTATTGGCCGCCAGGACGAGGTCCCAGTCGGCGTTGCCGATGGCCGGCCCGAAGCCTGCCATCATGTAGAACTCAGGACCCTCGCCCCAGGTGCCGGCGTAGGGTCCGGAGTTAATACGGTAGCGGTGACTGCACCGCAGCGGGCACCCGTAGCAGGCCAGCGTCTTGGTCTTGTACTGCTCTTCGAATATCTCATCGTCGAGCCGCCCCTCCGCCTCCTCAAAGTAGTTGGCCTGGTTGTTCCTGACGGAAATCATGCCGCTCTGGTTCTGCACGCTGAAGATGGTAAGGGTACCATAGCGGGAGATGACCGGGTAAATCTTGGTGGAGGTTATCTGGCGGTAATGATTACGGTACGTCTCCAGCAGCTTGGCGGGGTCGTTGGGTTTCAGCCCCTGCGTCCCCCGTACGGCGATAGCCTTGAGGAGCTTCGACCCCATGATGCAGCCCATGCCGGTGCGGCCGGCGGCCCGCTTCAGCCCGTGCATGATATTGGCAAAGCGCACCAGGTTCTCGCCGGCCTGGCCGATTTTTACAATCTGTACGTTCCGCTCGCCGAGGTCGTCCCGCACCAGTTCCTCGCACTCGTAGGTATCCCTCCCCCACATGAAGGAAGCGTCACGGAACTCGATTTCGCCGTCGTGAATCCACAGGTAGGTGGGCCGGGCGGCTTTCCCCTTGATGACCAGGTGCTGGAAGCCGGCGAACTTGAGCTCGGCGGCCCAGTGTCCTCCCGAGTTGCTGGTGCCGAAGCCGCCTTCTCCCTCCGCCGACTTGGAGGTTACCTCAAAGCGGGACGAGGAAACGTCATAGCCGGACAGCAGGCCGGCGCCGAATATCAGGACGTTCTCCGGTCCCAGCGGGTCCGTCCCTTCCGGAAGGTGGTTATATAATAGATAGGTATTGATGCCCTCCCCACCGAGATACATCCTCAATACGGACTCCGGTATTTCCCGGCACTCCACCTGCTGAGTGGTAAGGTCAATTATGGCGACTCGTTCCATCACGCCCTCCGTCATCGATTATCCTGCCCCGTATCTTGGCCACCTCCGGTGTTACCCAGGTAATGCGCCAGCCCTGGCCGCAGTGCGGGCACCATGCCTTAGTCTCGCCCCGGGGTACGCTGATTCTCCCCCCGAGGCACCGCATGCAACGAAGCGTATATAATTTTTCTTCGGCCAACCCGGTCTCCCGTAGAGTTCTATAGAAGCTCGTTGATGTTCCCTGATATCATTTCGGCGCTTTTTTTCAGCTCCGCCACGATGGCATCCCGCCCGGGCCGGATGCGGCTCTCGGGTCCCAGTATGCTCAGGGCGGCCGGGTAGAGATAGTTTTTCACCGGGGCCGCCAGCTCCATTGAGCCGGGGATTTTTTCGCCGCAGGTAACGGCATAACCCCTCTCCCGAGTTTCCCTGATTTGTGCCATCAGCTCCGGCTTATCGGTCACGGTGTTCTCGGTGTACCTGGTGATATTGATGTGCCTCATTATCAGCTTCAGTTCCTCGTCACTGAACTGGGAAAACAGCACCTTCACGGTCGCCCCGGCGTACAGCGAGACCAGCCTCTTGTTTTCTTCGGTCACCCGGAGGTCGTGCTTGCTGGGAATCTCGTGCAGGATTATGTGCTGCAGTCCTATCATTACCCCCACCGTTACCGTCTCCTCGGCGATATCGGATAGTCGTTTCATCTCCCCCAGGGCGCAGGTCGTCAGGAACTCGTGGGTGGTCTGGGGGTTTGAGGTAAGGCGGGTTATCAGCGGCCCCAGGTAATACTTGCGGTTGCGCGGCTCCTGGGTTACCAGGTGCGATTCTTCAAGGGCCCGGAGCAGTCGATGTACCGTCGATTTACTGAGCTTGCAGGAGTGCGTGATATCCGTCAGGGTATTGATGCCTTCGCCGAGGGAGTTAAGGATGCAAGTAGCCCGGTAGATGGACTTAACCGCCGGGGGGTCCAAAGCCGTGTCTTTCGGAAGGTTTCGCAAACTGGAACTTTTTTCTCGTTTCGACATTGCTTATTTTTACAGCATTAGTGGATTAATTGTCAACTCCACCTGCGGCGTTGCCGAACGCTGAAGTAAAAAAACATTATCGTAGTGTTGACCTACATAATACATTTGCATTATTTTAAGCTTATGTTAAGGCTGTACGCATAACTGATTGGCAATAATTCTACGTTTTGATGATATATTGTTGATATTTATTGTGCAATATGCTATTCTGTATCTGAGGTTAACGTTATGAGATGGGGAATGGTCGTTGATCTAACCAAATGCGTGCGGTGCTATGCCTGCGTGGCCGCCTGCCGCGTCGAGCACTTCCTGCCGATGGGCATGTCCTGGCCAAAGCTGGTAGCGCTGGAGACAGGCGTGGAACACCCTATCGTCTCCACTTACTCGGTGCGCTGCAACCAGTGCCAGGAGGCACCCTGCAAGGAAGTCTGCCCCACCGGGGCCACCCGGCAGCGCCCGGACGGCATTATCTCGGTGGACCAGGATATGTGCGTCGGCTGCCGCTACTGCGTCATCGCCTGTCCCTACCAGAACCGGACCTTCCTCTCCCGCGACAAGGATAAAGGCTTTTTCCCCGGCCAGATAGTCACGGGCTTCGAGCAAGCCGGCCGGGAGCAGTACCCCCACGAGGTGGGGACGACGGAGAAGTGCAACTTCTGCGCCGAGAGGATTGATGCGGGCATGGCCCAGGGCGGGAAGCCCGGTATCGACCGCGCTGCCACGCCGGCCTGCGTCAACACCTGCCCGGTCCGGGCGCTGGCCTTCGGCGACCTCGACGACCCCGCCAGCGAGATCTCCCGTCTGATAAAGGAAAGGGGCGGCTTCCAGCTGCACCCGGAGTACGGCACCGACCCCTCGGTGTATTTCATGGACGGTAAAATAGGCCAGTGGTACGTTCCGGAAAAAAATGACGATACCGCCCAGGAACCGGCCGGGACCGGCGCGGAGAGATAGCTTGCAGATACACGAGTGGATGATAAACTACACCCGGCAGACGGAGTGGATTGACCGCCGGGGCATCTTCCTCTGGATTGCCTTCTATACCGGCGGGCTGGGCGGGGGGCTCTACCTGGTATCGCTGTATTTCAACAGCCTGTGGGGCATGTTCCTGAGCTGGCTGATTATCGCCGTTGTCAAGGGTGGCGCCCACCTCATCTTCCTGGGCAAGCCGCTGCGCTTCTGGCGGATTGTTTTCCGGCCGGGCTCTTCCTGGATATCCCGCGGCATCATCTTCGTCCTGGCCTTCACCGTTTTCGCCGCGGCCCAGATGGCCTTTACCTACTGGCTGCCGGGGAGCCCCGGGGAGGCGGTTTTCAAGGTGCTGGCCGGGGTGGCGGCGTTCGGCGTCGCGGCCTATACCGGCTTCGTCCTCAACACCGTCCGGGGCGTGCCCTTCTGGAACTCGGCGATGCTGCCGGTGCTGTTCATCCTCTACGGCATCATGGGCGGCTTCGGCCTCTCCGTGCTTATCGCCCTTAGCGGCGGCAATGTCGACCTCGCCGCCGCCGAGACGGGGAGTCGGTGGCTGCTCATCGTCAACGCCCTGCTGGCGGCCGCCTATCTCTGGATGGCATCCGGCCGCGGCGAGACAGGGCGGCAGTCGGTCATCGAGCAGATGCGCGGCAGCATGGCGGCCGTCTTCTGGACCGGCATCGTCGTGCTCGGCATCGTCATTCCGCTGGTCATCGGTTTCGCCAGCTACTTCGTCGGCGAGGTCTCGGCCGCCCTGCTGGTCACCGGCGTCATCTGCGAGGTCATTGGCGGCTTGTCCCTGCGCTACTGTATTCTCAAGGCCGGCGCCTACGCACCGCTGGTCATGGTGGCCAGCCGGCCTGCCGCCAATGCTTAATAACCGGACAAAACATGAGCGATACTAAGATTGTCAAGACCACCTGCAAGGGCTGCCACGGCGGCTGTGGCGTGCTGGTGACCGTCGATAGCGGGCGGATTACCCACATCGAGGGCAACCCGGATACCCCCACCTGGGGGACGATGTGCTCCAAGGGGCTCTCCAGCATCCAGCACGTCAACCACCCCGACCGCCTCAAGTACCCCCTGAAAAGGACGGGGGAAAGGGGAGGTGGCAAATGGCAGCGGATAAGCTGGGACGAGGCCCTGGACACCATCGCCGGAAAGATGAAAGAAGCCAGGGAAAAATACGGCGCTTCTTCCATCGCCGTATCCCAGGGCACGGGGCGGGGCTACAACCGCTACACCCACCGCTTCGCCCGGTCGGTCGGCACCGCCAATATCATCACCCCCGGCTACGTCTGCCACAGCCCCCGCATCGGACTGTACGGGCTGGTCACCGGCTACGGTCGACTCTACTGCGATTACCACGGCTGGGGCGGGGAGTTCCCCAAGACGCAGATTTCCTGGGCCAAGCAGCTGGAAATCAGCAGCGCCGACTCCGAGATGGCGGTGTGGTTCCTCAACTCCCTGAAGTATGTGAAAAACCTGATTGTCATCGACCCGCGTGAGACGGCCCTGTCTTCCCGGGCCACCCTCTGGCTGCAAATCCGGCCGGGCACGGACGCCGCCCTGGCCCTGGGTATGATTAACGTCATCGTCAACGAGGGACTCTGGGACAAAGAGTTCGTCGAGAAATGGACCTACGGCTTCGATAAGCTCAAGGATAGGGCCCGGGAATACACCCCGGCGCGCGTCGCCGAGATTACCTGGCTCAAAGAAGAGGATATCGTCAAAGCCGCCCGGCTCTTTGCGGAGGATACCCCCGGCTGTATCCAGGTGGGGAGCTCGCTGGAGCGCCAGGCCAACTGCGGCCAGACCCTGCGGGCGATAATCTGCCTGCTGGGCGTTACCGGCAATATCGAGCGGCCCGGCAGCATGATGAGCTGGATGGTGCCCCCTTCGGGACTGCTGGAGGACTTCTTCTTCGAGATACCCCTCACCGACGGGATGCGGAAGGGCATCGTCGGCAGCAGCGACTTTAAGATGGGGGCCGCCCGTACCGCCCACGCCGACAGCGTCATCAAGCAGCTGCGCAGCGGTAACTCCGTGGTCAAAGTCTGGTTCAGCGTCGGCGGGCAGCAGATAGTCCACCTGGCCAACACCAAAGAGGTGCTGGAGGCACTGTCAAAGTTGGAGTTCCTGGCCCACGCCGACCAGTTCATGGGGCCGATGGCGGAGCACGCTGATATCGTCCTGCCGGCGGCGCACTTCCTGGAAATAGATGATATTTACAACATGCACCCGCGCTTTATGATTGAGGCCATCAACCGCATCGTCGACCCCCCCGGCGAGGCCTGGGCGGATGCCAAGATATTCAACGAGCTGGGCAAGCGGGTGGCGCCGGAGTACTGGTTCGAGAACGTCGAGAAGATGCTGGACTACCAGCTGCGGAAGGCCAACCTGACCTGGAAAGAGTTCAGCAAGCTCGGCGTTTTGGCCACAATGGGCAAGGACCAGGTCTATTACAAGTACAGGACGGACTACTGGAAGAAAGGCGGCGGGTTCCCCACGCCGACCGGCAAGCTCGAGCTGTATTCCACCGTGCTGGAGGACCTGGGCTATGACCCTCTCCCCCACTTCCGTGAGCCCGGCGAGAGCCCCGTCTCCACGCCGGAGCTCTATAAAGAGTACCCGCTGGTCCTTTCCACCGGCTACCGCCAGCCCTTCTACTTCCTCTCGCAGTACCGCAACATCCCCTGGCTGCGCAGCTTCCAGAAAGACCCGGTTATGCAGATTCACCCGGATACTGCCAGAAAGTATGGCATTGGGGACGGCGACTGGGCCTGGATAGAGTCGCCGCGGGGCAGAATCAAGCAGAAAGCCCGGCTCTTCCCGGGCATCCACCCGGGGGTGGTCATGGCCACCGCCAACTGCTTCTACCCGGAGGACCCGGGGCCGCTGCACGGCATGCTGCGCTCCAACCCCAACGTCCTCACCTCCAACAACCACTTCGACCCCATGTACGGCTCGCCGGACCTCACCGCGCTGCTGTGCAAGGTGTACCGCGCCGCTGACGGTAAATAGCCGGGTCACTAACGTCATTGCGAGCCGCAGGCGAAGCAATCTCTATAAATGCTTCAAGATTGCTTCGTCGCTGCGCTCCTCGCAATGACAGTTTAATCAAACAAATGCAAACAGAACCTAGCTCACTATTTTCTTGGCCGTGATAGAACTCTAGAACATGATGACGTTGCGGAGGGCTTTTCCCTTCTCCACTGCCTCGACCGCCTCGTTAATCTTTTCCAGCGGATACCTCTCCGTGATAAGCTCATCCAGCTTGAGGATTCCCGCCTTGTAAAGCTCAATTAGCCGGGGAATGTCCGTCTGCATCTGGGTGGTGCCCATGAAGCTACCGGTCAACGTCCTCTCATCCTTGATGAAAGCGAAGGGAGAAAACGGTATCGTATCGGTCATCTTGGGCAACCCCACCATGACGGTCATGCCGCGCGGTCCGGACATGGCGAAGCCCTGCTCTATCGCCGCCGCGCTGCCCACCGTCACGAAGACGTAGTCGGCGCCGCGGCCTTCGGTCAACTCCTTGACCGTCTTAATGGCGTCCACCTTCCCGGAGTTAACGGTATGCGTCGCCCCGAACTTTTTCGCCGCCGCCAGCTTGCTATCCGAGATGTCCACGGCGATGACCGGGTACGCCCCGGCTATCGCCGCTCCCTGGACGGAATTGAGGCCTACTCCCCCGGTGCCGATGATAACGCAGCTGCTCATCACCTCGACGCGGGCACGGTTGACCACCGCCCCGAACCCGGTAATGACGCCGCAGGCCAGCAGCGAGGCCCGGTCCAGCGGCATATCCTTCGGAACCTTCACCACCTGAGATTCGTGCAGGATGGTGTACTCCGCGAAGCTGCCTATCTTGACCATCTGCATCAAGGACTGCCCCTTCTTATTGCGGTAAGGGCTTTCGTTGTCCCGCGCCCAGGCGGCCTGGCACATGTGGGTGCGCCCTGTCAGGCAGGACTTGCACTTGCCGCAGGATATCAGCAGCGAGGCCACCACGGGGTCGCCCTTCTTGACCGAGCTTACCCCTTCGCCCACCTCTTCGACGTAACCCGCCGATTCGTGGCCGCCGACGAGCGGCAGCTTCCCGGGGAGCTCCCCCCGGATAACGTGAATATCGCTGTGGCAGATGGCCGTGGCAGCCAGTTTCACCTTGACCTCCCCCGCCCCCGGCGGGGCGATGTCAATCTCCTCGACCACCAGCGGCTTACCGTACTCGTAACAGACTGCGGCTTTCATCATGGCCTCCTTTTATTTTCAGGTCTTTCCGGCGGCATTTCGGGCCCTCACCAGTCTATTTCCCCCTGCGGATAATGTCAAATAGTCCGCCGTGGGATTTTTTGACAAATCCACAAGAGAAAACCTATGATAGGCTAGACCAAAAAAGAGATAAGGAGTAGTGACATGGGAGAAGGCTTGCTTTTAAACATCGTCGCCACCGAATGCCCTCCGGCCATCGAGGCTAAATTCAACAAGTGGTACAACGAGGTGCATGTCCCTATGCTCTTCAAGTACCCGGGCCTGAAGAGAGTGACCCGCTACCAGCTCCTCGGCGAAAGCCCGGGGCAGTCAAAGTACCTGGCCTGCTATGAGTTCAAGGATGCCGCGGCCCTCGGCGGTTTCCAGAAAAGCCCGGAGTTCGGCGCCGCCATGGAAGAAATGGAGGGTACCTGGAAGGGCGGCGGCTTCGATATCAAGTGGATGGCCGTTTACCAGCCCCTCAAGACCTGGGAGCGGTAAAGACGCGTTTTTCCAACGCTGTTTGACGGGGTTAAAATAACTTAGGTGGAAGCTAGCTGGTGGGATTCTTCGGCGACTTTCCGGAAATGCACCGTGGAGAAGGCCTCTTTTGTTCTCCTCAACCAGTTTGACCTGACCCTGACGGTGCTGGCGATGTACCTCGGCCTGACGGAGATAAACCCCTTCGTGAGGTTTCTGGTCGACGTGCCCGCGCTGCTCCTGGTGGTGAAACTTTTTATCCCCGTCCTGATTGCCTGGCTGATGCCGGGCCGGCTTCTCCTGCCGTCAACCGCCCTGCTGGCGCTGGTGGTTATCTGGAACATCAAGGAACTGGTTGTTTTCCTGGTCTGATTGGCTGGAGGCGGGGTTTCTCAGCGCCCCGGGGTGCGCGCCATGGAATATTCTTTCTGGTAGAGGGTACCCATTGTCTCGAGGTAGAGTCTGGCGGCGCTTACCCTCAGGTGTTTGGTATTGTAGGCGGGGTCGGCCTTGAGCTTGCTGTACATGCTGTTGAGGTGGTGTTCCACGGTCTTGATATCGATGAAGAGGGTATTGGCGATAGCCGAGTTGGTGTAGCCCTGCGATAGTAAGCTGAGAATCTCCAGCTCGCGGGTGGTGAGCTGTTTCAGGAAGGGGCACTCCGGCTTGCCGGCGAACATGAAGGTGGCCAGCGGCGGGTCGAGGATAACCTGTCCCTGGCTGACGGCCATGATGGTCCGGCCCAGCTGCTCTACCTTGTCCAGCGACTGCTTCAGGAAGAGCGCCATGCCGCTCTCTCCGCTCAGGGCCAGCCGGCGCAACAGCTCGATATCCTGGGAGCTGTAAAATACCAGCAGGATGACAATCCCTATCCGGGGATAGCTGTTCCTGATTTGCTCCAGCTCTTCGATGATATTTACGTCAAGCTTCTTGACGCTGAGCAAGAGCACGTCCGGAGAAAGCTCGGCGACGGCGCGGGTCATGGCGCCCATCTCGCCGTTCTCGGCAATGCGCAAAATTTCGATTTTGTCCTTCAAAGGCAGGACATGATTGTATATTTCCCGGTAAATTTCCTGTTCCTCAACCACATACAGGCTAACCGTATCTGACTTTCCCTGAATCATATTCTCGCCTTTCGCTTAATGCCTACCTTTTTCCCCTCATGGTAACTTCGGGTACGTTTACCATCCTTAATGATTGTAAGCTAAATGTATAAAGAGATTAATAAAAATTCATAAATATAACATTAAAAAATCATTAATATTCATTATATTTTCTGCCAATTGGCGAACACCCGCACAAATTCTGCCATCTTAACCCCTAAATTGCAATACATGTTACCCCCCAATTCCTCCTAGGGAAGACATTACTTTAGAACCAATGAGTGCCCCCACGGGATTATTAGAAAAATGACGTACCAAGATTGGGGATGGCGTAGTGGTCGCTTGCCGCCATCGGGGGTAGATTGGGAGTGTCCATGCTGCGTCAAGGAGGGAAATGGTATGCGTAAATTGGTGAGTAAGTTTTTCAAGCGCCAAAAAGGCATCACCGGGATTGAAACAGCCATCATTCTCATCGCCTTCGTCATCGTGGCCTCGGTGTTTGCCTATGTTGTTCTCTCGGCCGGCCTGTTCTCCACCCAGAAGGCTAAAGAGGCCATCCATGCCGGCCTGGAGGAAGCCAGGAGTACCATCGAGGTCAAGGGCAACATCTACGGGAAGATGGAGAGCAGCATCCTCACGGAAGTCTATTTTACCCTCGCCACCACCACCGGCGGTGATATGATCGACTTCACGGATGCGTCTTCGTCCAATGGCTCTAACCTCGTGGTTATTTCCTACAGCGATGCCTACCAGATGATTCCGACGATCAACTGGACGATGAGCAAGCTGAACACCACCACCCCCGATAACCTGCTCGATAAGAATGAGTTGTTCCTGATTACGGTGGACCTGTCCGAGGTAAGCGATAACGTCCCGGCCGCCTGGAAGCCGGGCCCCTACCACCGCTTCCAGCTGGAGGTCAAGCCTCCCGTCGGCGCCGTGCTGGTCCTGGAACGCACCGTACCTGCCAGGGTAGACCAGATTGTCAACTTATATTAATGTAGCCTGCCCGGCACTTCAGATATGAAGAACGGGAGAACCCTGAGAAGGATTAAAAAGAGAATGAAGTACAGCCAGCTAATCACCAGCCAGCGGCGTGTGGTGATTGCCTTTTTAGCCGGATTTATCTTCATGGCAGCCCTGGCGCTAACGCCGGCCGCCGCGGCAGCATTTTCTACCTGGTTAGACCAGGACTCGGCCGTACCGCCACTACCGGTCAGCCCGGATTATTCAGGTCCCGCTGGCGGACATGACAACAGTAATCCGGAAAAGCCGTACCTGAAAGAGCTGGTTAACACCTCTATCCCGGAGACAACTTTGACCGGTTGACAAGACCGGGCCGGCGTGGCGAACCAGCCAAGCTAGGCAAAGGAGGGGGAAAATAATGTGAATATAAGGTGTGACCGTTGAAAATACAAAAGCCAAGAAATGGAAGGGGGTGATGTGCAGAGGAAGAGAAGGGGTCGATAAATACGAAGGAAAATAACGTCTTAACCCGAAAACACTTACCGAACTAAGGAGGAAAAATGTTAAGGAAATTCTTCAAGCGTGAGAAAGGTATTACTGGCCTGGAGACCGCCATTATCCTGATTGCCTTTGTCGTGGTGGCTGCGGTATTCGCTTACACTGCTTTATCCGCCGGCCTGTTCTCCACCCAGAAAGCCCAGGAGTCCGTCTATGCCGGGCTCAAAGAAGCCCAGAGCACCCTCGAACTCAGGGGCGGCGTCATCGCCAAGGCCAACGCCACCGGCTCCAGCGGCAACATCAAGCAGATAAGCTTCGTGCTTGGTAACGTTCTCGGTGGTGAGGCCCTCGACTTTGCCCCGCCGACTCTCAATTCGGCCAACACCGGCCTTGCCGACAGCAGCAGCACCAACGTCGTGGTCATCAACTACCAGGACGATAACCAGACCGTGAACGACCTCTACTGGACCATTAACAAGCTGGGGAACGCTGACACCGACAACCTGCTGGAGACTAACGAAAGGTTCGAAATAGTCATCGGCAGCGCCACCGCCAGTTCAGCCGGCGGCAACCTGATTAACGCCCTGAACCCGGACCTGTCGACCAAGACGACCTTCAACCTGGAAATACTTACCCCGGTCGGTGCCATACTCACCATCGAACGCACTACGCCACCCTGGATTGACACCGTCATGAACCTGCGTTAAAGGTGTTTCCAACGGTTGGAAAGTAGATAAAAGGAGGAAAAATATATCATGTTCTACAAGTTATTCAAAGCACACAGAGGGCAGCGTGGTATAACCGGCCTGGAGACCGCCATCATCCTGATTGCCTTCGTCGTGGTGGCTGCGGTATTCGCCTACACGGCCCTGTCCGCCGGCCTGTTCTCCACGCAGAAAGGCCAGGAGGCCGTCTATTCCGGGCTCAAGGAAGCCCAGAGCACCATGGAGCTTAAAGGCTCAGTTATCGCCACGGCCAACGCCACCGGGAGCAGCGGCAACATACAGCAAATAAGCTTCACCGTGTCCAATGTGCTCGGTGGTCAGGCAATTGATTTCACTGAACCCACAGAGCCAGGCTCACCCACAGGAATCGCTGCCGGCACCGCCAACAAGGTAGTCATCAACTATATTGACAAGGACCAACAAGTCAATAACCTCTTCTGGACCGTAACCACGCTGGGGAACGACGATAGTGACGCTCTGCTGGAAACTGGGGAAAAGTTCCAGATAACCGTAGGGGGTGCCGATAACACCACTGCACCGGGCAACCTTATTAACGCCCTCACCCCGGACCTGGGCATCAACAAGACCTTCAGCCTGGTGGTGATTACTCCGGCTGGTGCCGTACTGCAAATTGAACGCACTACACCCGCTGTGATTGACCCAATCAATAACCTGCGCTAGGCAG
>JBDRFW010000271.1:0-9830 GCA_043818415.1 Chloroflexota bacterium
ACCAGCGCCCGGAGGTTGCGGTACTTCAGTTCGTGGACTGCCCGGCGTATCGCCCCGTCGAAGAGGAACGGCGCCCGTATCCCGTTGATATCGGCCGGCTCTTCAATACAGCCGGGGCAGGATGCGCCCGGCGACCGGGGACGGCCGCACCGGGGGCAGACCGGGGGGATAATGGCCGGCAGAGACCGGCGGCAGTTACCGCAAAGGTAGTCACCCTCCCTGCCGCAACCGATGCACCACGGTGGGAAGAGCAGGTCAAGTGCTATCCCCTTGAGCCTGGTTACCGGAGGAAGCACGTTCGCCATCCGCACTCCACGTTGTGAAGGTGAACCCCGCCAGCTTATCGAGCGCGGGAGTTGTGCAGCGAACCGCTCATGATAGGTTCGTTGATATAGACGTCACCGTTTCTGATTTTGAGGTTATAGCCGCAATCAGGGTTGGTGCAAACCCAGGCCTTATAGCGGATAGATGCGCCCTGACTGCCGAAATCGGACAGGGGCACAAGGTCTCCGGAGTTGCATTTCTGACATTTGGGGAAACCAAACTGTTCCATAGGGGTCCTCCTCCCAACCGAAAAATAGAATAAACCGTATAAGTATAACCTAAAATGGCGCCGGTTGACAAGGGGATAAAGTAACTGTATTCCCGCCCCGCCGGAGGCAAATAAAGGGAGGGTGGGGACTTCTTATCCCCACCCCCTCATGTTCGCAAAGCTGGGGCTGTTAAAAGCCCGGTCAGTTCTGGCTGATGTTGTTCGCTATCCGGGCCTGTACCTGCTGCTGCCGCACGGCGTTGATGAGCACGTTAGCCACGATGGGGTCGAACTGGGAGCCGCTGTACCACAACAGCTCGTCCAGGGCGTCATGGCGGGACATGGCGCGCCGGTAAGGCCGGTCGGAAATCATGGCCTGATAGGCATCCGCCACCGCCACAATCCGGGCGCCCAGGGGGATGTTCTTGCCGCGGATGGTCTGGTTGTGGCCGCCGCCGTCATAGTGGTCATGGTGGTGCGAGATGATTTCCACGACGTTGGTATTCACGAAAGGCTTGACCAGGCTGGGGCCGACGACGGCATGGGTCATGATGTGGCGGTACTCGCTTGATGTCAGCTCGGCCGGCTTGTTGAGAATGTCCGGGTCCACGGCGATTTTCCCGACGTCGTGGAGGAGGGCCGCCCAGCGCAGGTCTTCCAGGGCCTCGGGAGCAATCCCCATCTGCCGGCCGATGCTCAGGGAAATCTCGGCTACGTCATGGGAATGCCCGTTAGTGTAAAGGTCGCTGGCTTCCAGCGTATTGACGAGCGTCTCTACCGCGCCGAGGAAGAGCTTCCTGGGCTCCAGCGGCTGCTCGCCGGCCTTGCGGCCCATCTCCTGGAAATAGCGCTGAATCTCCAGCTCCAGTCGCCGCTTGTCCAGGGCCCCGTTGACGCTCTGCAGTACCTGCTCGAACCGGAACGGCTTGGCGATATAGTCCTTGGCGCCGTCCTTGATGCACCGGGCGATAACCATGTTATCCGTGACGCCGCTGGCCATGACCACCGCCGTCTCCGGGAAACGCGACGTTATATCCGGCAGCACCTCGCTGCCCGGCCGGCCCGGCATATTGATATCCAGAATAACGAGGTCGGACGGATTGACCTCAAGCTTGGCCAGGGCCTGCTCGCCGTTCTCGGCTTCGTCACAGCGGTAGCCGCGCATGCTCAGGCCCTTGGTCAGAATACACCTGATGGCCTCCTCGTCATCGACCAGCAGTATGCTCTCTTTCGGAATCGTCATATCACACCTCCGAGCACATCACTCTCCGTCTGCACTCATTGTAGGAGGAGGGTGCTAAACAAGTTATTAATAACGCTCGCCGGTGCATAAACATTTAATAAAATTTTCAAGGGGAAGTTTCAAAGGCGGGAGTATTTTGTGCTGTTGGAGAGCTGAGGGCGGCTATCCCAGCCGGACGGAGCTCAGCCGACTGTAAACGGGGCCTTCCGGGGTGAGCCGGCTGCGCATCAGGTAAACGGCATCGACTTCCATCTGGCCGCCTCCCTCAAAGGTACTGTCAGCAATTAACCGCCCTAGGTCCTGCCGCTCGTCCGGGGCGGCGCTTTCACGGACGCGCCCCAGGGTCAGGTGAGGCGTGAAGGGCCGCGATTCCGCTTTGAACCCCAGTGGGGCCAGGCCGGACTCGATGCGCTGCTGGAGTCGGCCCAGGCTTTCCAGCTCCCCCGCCATTCCCACCCAGACAATCTGGACGCGCCGGGGGTTGGGGAAGACCCCCAGCCCCGTGACCTCCAGGTGAAGGGGCCGCATGCCCGCTGCCGCTTTCTCCAGGGCCGTGGCGACGCTGCCGGTAAGTCCCGGGTTGATATTGCCCAGGAATTTGAGTGTCAGGTGGATATTCCCCGGCTCCACCCAGCGGACGGGCGCCCGGCACCCTGCTTTGAGGTGGTCCTGGAGACGGGTAAGCGCCAGCTTGATTTCCGGGGTCAGCTCCACGGCGATGAACGAGCGAATATCTTCCATGTTCCCGTCTAAATGCCGAGCAGCCGGCGGGCATTGCCGGAGAGAATCATCTCCCGGTACTCCGCCGGCATATCCAGGGAGTTGATTTCCCCGAGCGGGCGGCGCGGCGGCATCAGGGGGTAATCGCTGCCGAAGAGTATGCGGTCCGCCCCGACCAGTCGGCAGACTTCAAGGTATATCTCCGGTCGGTAGAGAAAAGGCGAGGCGGCAGTGTCAAAATACACGTCTTCCAGCGCCTCCCGGACCTCCGGCATCAGGGAGTAGAAGGGTAGACCTCCTCCCCAGTGGGCGCAGACCAAGGGCAAATCCGGGAAACTGGAGATGAAAGCATAAAGAATGTCCGGAAAGGCCGTCCCCTTGCCGGGGTAACGGTGGCCGACCGGCTCGGAGGCATGGGTCAGCAGGACCAGCCGGTGCTTCCGCAACGCCGCTACGATGGGCGCCATGGCCTCCCGGCTGGTGAAACCCAGCGATTGCATGTCCGGCCTGAGCTCGCCGACCCCCCTGGCGCCGGCTCCGGCACAGCGCTCGATTTCGGCGACGGCGGCTTCGGGGCTGTCCGGGGGGATGGTGCAGAAACCGATTAACCGTCCGTGGTAACGCGCTGCCGACTCCAGGATGTAATCGTTGGTCTCCATGCAGAGCGCGGGCGTGCTCCAGCCGTAGTTGACGACGACGGAGACATCGACCCCGTCACGGTCCATGTTCTCGATGAGGTCCTCGGCGGTGGCTATTTTCGCCTTTTCGCTGGCGTATATCTGGGCAAAAGCGGGGTCGGCTTCCACGTAGCGGCGGCGGTTTCCCTTGATTCGTGGCGACAGCACATGAGTGTGGAAATCAATAATCATCGTCAGACCACAACCGGGCCGCTACGGCCAGCCCTGCCGGGCTACTTCTTTTCCCCGGACTCCGCCTTCGCCGAAGGTTGCTCGGCGCCCTCCGCAGCCTCGGCTTCGCCCTCAACCGCCTCGACTTCCTCGGCTACCTCTTCCACCTCTTCCTCAACCATGACCTCGGCGATCTTGACCACCAGCTGCTCGGGGTCGGCGTGAACGGTGATATCCGGATCGAGGACAATATCCTTGACGTTGATGGCCTGTTCCACCTCTTCCAGTACGCTGATATCGATTTCAATCTGCGGCGGGACTTTCTCCGGCAGGCACTCGATGCTCAGCTCGGTAATGCCGTGGACCAGCATGCGTCCCTTCACCTTCATCGCCGGGGACTCCCCGATGATGACGATGGGCACGTCCACCTCCATCTTTTCTCCCTTCATCACTTGGTAAAAATCGACGTGCAGCAGGTGCTTGCCCAGGACGTCCCGCTGGATTTCCCGGACGAACACGCCGTGCGGCTCCCTGTCCCCCTCGATATGGAGGGAGATGAGACGGGTCTCCCCGGCGTGGGCCACGATGTTTTTAAGCTCAGCAGTATCACACTGGAGCGATTGCGATTCCAGACTATGCCCGAAGAGATGGGCGGGCGTGACTCCCTGGCGGCGCAGGAAGCGGTTGCGCTTCCCCAGCACATCCCTTTTAACAGCCTTTAACTTCAATTCTTTCATCGGTTTTCCCCCTTCATCCTGTCAATTTAATCATATTCAGCCGTAAAAATCAATTTACCGTATTGGACGAAAATTTTAGTTGTATTGTATAATAGAGACGTTGTGATAACGCCTTCCGAATCCGCCAAACCAACGTCCCGGACCCCGGCCAGGCACGCCAGCGCCGGGGTTTTTTCTTCCAACGAGGACCTCAAAGAGGTGACGAAAAGGTTACGCCGGCACATCGTCACCATGATTGGTAAGGCCGGCAGCGGCCATCCCGGCGGCTCGCTATCGGCGGTGGAGATTGCCACCGCCATTTACTGGAGGGTACTGCGTCACAAGCCGTCCGACCCGTCATGGCCGGACCGGGACCGCTTCATTCTCAGCAAGGGGCACGCCGCCCCCCTCCTCTACTCCGTCCTGGCCGAGTGCGGCTATATCCCCATCGAAGAGCTGGGCACGCTGCGCCAGTTAGGCAGCCGGCTCCAGGGTCATGCTGACCGCACCGCCACGCCGGGGGTGGAGATGTCCTCGGGGAGCCTGGGGCAGGGGCTCTCCTTCGCCGTCGGCGTCGCCCTGGCGGGTCGGCTCGACTCCAAGGATTACCGCGTCTACGCCCTGCTCAGCGACGGCGAGTGCGACGAGGGCCAGACCTGGGAAGCCGCCATGGCCGCGGCGCACTATAAGCTGGACAGCCTGACGGCCATCGTGGACAACAACGGCCTGCAGCTGAGCGGCTGCAACTGCGATATCATGGACCTGGAGCCCCTGGGCGAGAAGTGGGCGGCCTTTGGCTGGCACGTCATCGAGATTGACGGCCACGACCTCACCAAGGTCCTGGATGCCCTGGAGAAGGCCAAAAAAGTGAAGGGACAGCCCACCGCCATCGTCGCCCATACCGTCAAGGGCAAGGGGGTCAGCTTCATGGAAAATAACGTGGACTTCCACGGCAAGGCCCCGAGCGCCGAGCAGCTGGAAAAGGCCCTCAAGGAGCTGGCGTAACATGGCCGGGGAAGTATCGCTGCGCGAGACCTACGGCCATACCGTCGCCGAGCTGGGCCGGCAGAACCGGGACATCGTCGTGCTGGACGCCGACCTCTGTCCGTCGACGATGACGAAGTACTTCGGGGCCGAGTTCCCGGAGCGTTTCTTCAACGTGGGCGTCGCCGAGCAGGACATGATAGGCATCGCTGCCGGGCTGGCGGCCTCGGGGAAGATACCCTTTGCCAGCACCTTTGCCGTCTTTGCGCCCGGCCGCTGCTTCGACCAGATCCGGGTGGCGGTGGCGCAGTCCCGGCTCAACGTGAAAATTGTGGTCACCCACGCCGGTGTGACCGTCGGCGAGGACGGCGCCTCCCACCAGGCGCTGGAAGACCTCTCCCTCATCTGCTCCCTGCCCGGCTTTACCGTCATCGTCCCGGCGGACGCCATCGAGACCGACCGAGCGATTAAAGCCGTGGCCGCCCACGACGGGCCCTGCTATATCCGACTCTGCCGCCCCAAGCTGCCGACGGTCTATGACGACAGCTACCGCTTTGAAATCGGGAAGGCGGTCACCCTGCGGCCGGGCAAGGACGTCACCGTCATTGCCATCGGGGTCATGGTGGCCGCGGCGCTGGAAGCCGCCGCCGCGCTGGCCGGGGAAGGCATCGACTGCCGGGTTATCAATATGCCCACCCTCAAGCCCATCGATGAGGCCGCCATCATCAGGGCCGCCGCCGAGACCGGAGCCGTGGTCGCCGCCGAGGAGCACCAGGCGCACGGCGGGCTGGGCAGCATCGTGGCGAGGGTCGTCGCTAAAAACCGCCCCGTGCCCATGGAGTTCGTCGCCGTCCAGGACGTCTTCGGGCAGTCCGGCAAGCCGACGGAGCTGCTGGAAGCGTACGGGCTGACATCTAAGGACATCGCCAAGGCGGTACGTGCGGCGGTTAAGAGGAAGAGCTAGTCCAGGTAGCTAATTCCCGAGGGCGGCCTGTCCTTTATTTCCACAACGATAGCTGCGTCCCCGAAAAGCTGGAGAAAGGTATCGTCGTTGTATTTCCCGAAGCTGACGAAGCGCGCTATCTTGGCGTTGACCAGCATCTTGGCGCAGAGCACGCAGGGCGTGTGGGTGCAGTAAACGGTGCTCCCCTCGAGGCTCACCCCGTGGAGGCCCGACTGGATGATGGCGTTCTGCTCGGCGTGGATGGCGCGGCAGATTTCATGCCTCTCCCCGGAGGGTATCCCCAGCTCGTCGCGGAGGCAGCCCAGCTCCAGACAGTCCTTGGCCCCGGCCGGCGCCCCGTTATAGCCGGTGGAGAGGATGTGCTTGTTCCTCGCCGCCACCGCCCCGACGTGATGCCGGCGGCAGGTGGAGCGCTCCGCCACTACCGAGGCTATTTTCAGGAAATACTCGTCAACGTCCAGTCTCTGGTAGACATCCGTCATCCCAGGCTCCTGATAATCACGGCCACCTGCTTTTTAAGGTCGGTCAGCGAGGTATCATTGAGGATAGTAAAGTCGGCCATGGCAATGGGGCCGCCCTTGTTGAGGTGCTCGATTTCGGCGCGGTCGCGGCCGGCCGCTTCGTCCGGCGTCAGGGGGCGCACCGGCCGGCTGACAAGTCGGGCGTAGCGCGTCCACGGTGATGCCCATACCGCCACGACTTTAAAATCGTCAGCGTAATGCGGCGTGAGGTGGTCGTACTCCTCCCAGGAGTACAGCCCGTCCACCACCACACTGGACGTTTTCAGGGGCGGCATCGATGCGGGGCAGGTTGAGCAGGGCGTAGGCGGCCATGCCATACTTCTCACGCAGGAACTCCCTGACCTGCCGCTCGGTAGCCTCATTGAGCTCCAGGCACAGCTTTTTCACCTCTTCATCGGTGATATCGCCGAACCTGACGACGGCGAAGCCCTTTGCCCGGAAGAGGCGGGCCACCTCCGATTTACCCGAGCCGGTCATGCCGACAATGGAAACGACCTTCATGATAGTACCTGTACCGTCCATTATACGGTTACGGCGCCCTAAATGACAACGTAATATCTGGACAGGCTGTGATATACTACCAGTATGCCGGACGTTATCACCCTGGCCAGCCGGATGGAAGGCCAGCTGCCTCGCGGGCTGCTCGACTTTATCCGGGCAGCCGGAGACCTGGCGCAACGACGCCAGCAACGCCTCTACCTGGTCGGCGGCGTGGTGCGCGACCTGCTGCTGGGGAGGGACAATCTGGACATCGACCTGGTGGTGGAGGGCGACGCCATCAAGCTGGCCGAAGAGATAGCCAGCACCTACCGGGCGAAGGTCACTCCCCACCCCCGCTTCGGCACCGCCAGGCTCGAGTGGAAAGGCGGTCGGGCCGACCTGGCTACCGCCCGCGCCGAGTCCTACGCCCATCCCGGCGCCCTGCCCACGGTGCAACCCGGCACGATTAACGAGGACCTGGCCCGGCGCGACTTCACCGTCAACGCCATGGCCGAAGAGCTTAACCCGCGCCACTACGGGGAGCTGCTCGACCCCCACGGCGGCCGGCGGGACATCGCCGCCAGGCTGGTACGGGTGCTCCACGACCGGAGCTTTACCGACGACGCCACGCGCATCTGGCGGGCTATCCGCTACGAGCAGCGGCTGGACTTTCAGATAGAGTCGGCCACCTTGAAACTTTTAAAGCGGGATATCAACATGCTCTCGACCGTCAGCGGCGACCGCGTCCGCCACGAGCTGGAGCTGGTGCTGAAGGAGGAATCGCCGGAGAAATCCCTGCGCCGCGCCGGAGAGCTCGGTGTGCTGGGGAAGCTGCACCCGGCGCTGCGGGGGGACGACTGGCTTGCCGAGACGTTCGCCCTGGCGCGGCAGGGCCAGGCGGACCTATCCCCCCAGCTCTACCTGTCGCTGCTGGCCTACCGCCTCACCGCCCCGGAGCTGGATTCTTTGATTTCCTATCTGCGTCTGCCGAAAGCGTCGGCGGAAACACTGCGGGATACCCTGGCCCTCAAAGAAAATATCAAGGAGCTGTCCACGTCCGGCCTGTCGCCGAGTCGCATCTACGACCTCCTTCACGGCCACAGTCCGACCGCCATCAACGCCCTCTGCCTTGCCTCCGGCTCCCCCAACGCCGCCGGGCACTGCGAGCTTTATAGCGGGGTACTGAGAAATGTCCACCCCTCCCTCACCGGCGAGGACCTGAAAAAGATGGGCGTCCCGGAGGGGCCGGGGATAAAAAAGATTTTATTAAAGCTCCGCGAGGCCAGGCTTGACGGGAGAGTTGACAGCAAGCGGCAGGAGGAGGAGATGGTGCGGGGGTTGATTTCCGGGGTGTAACCTCCTCCCCCTTTTCCCTTCCCCCTCTCGTCATTCCCGCGCCGGCGGGAATCCAGATTCTACCCCATCCCTTTTATCCGCTTCTCCAAACCGTTGCTTATATTTCCTCCTGAATTCATCTGTTTGGAGAAGGGGAACGAATAGAAAGAGGGGTTTCACCCCTCTTAGACGCCCCTCTCGGGACAAGGGGGAGATATTATAAGAGGGGGCGGAGCCCCCTCTATTCCAGACTCCCCTCTCCAGCCCGAAAAACTCCGTCCAATTACGATAATCCCGGCTGGAGAGGGGTCAGGGGAGAGGTAAAACTGAGCAACCGAGTCTTAGCCGATACAAAATTCCTCATTTAACCCCCTAACCCCACCGCCCCTACGGCGTTATATATAGTGAAAGGAAACCGCACGGGAGGGCATGACGATGAAGGACAACTCACTGGGAATCTGGCTGATAGCGCTCTTCGGGGTCAGCGGACTGGCCGTCCTTCTTCTGGCCTGGCTATGGCCGGGGCTGGCAGCGGAGAGAGTTCCCGCCACCATCGCCGGCACGGTGGGACTGGGCATGGCGGTGGTGCGCACCCTCTTGCTGCGGCAATCTTTAAACAGCGGTAGACAGGAGCCGGTAAAGGTGCAGGCTGCCGACAGGTCCTGATTGACCACCTTTCCCGGCTAATCACAGGGAGCGCGGCATGCCCGCTCCCTTTTTATTTTCCCGCCGCTCCCTGAATAGAGAGCCCCCCGGCTGATATGCTATAATTCAGCTATGAAAGTCAGGGAGCTGGGCGAGTTCGGGCTGATTGACCTCCTGGCCAGGAAGGTCGCCGGCTCGCCGGGACAGTCGCCCGCCCCGGACCGGCTTATCATCGGCATCGGCGACGATACCGCCGCCTGGCAAAGTGACGCCGCCATCGAGCTGGCCACCGTCGATTCCCTCGTCGAGAACGTCCACTTCTCGCTGGAAACGGCCACCTGGCGGGAGCTCGGCTGGAAATCGCTGGCCATCAACCTCAGCGATATCGCCGCCATGGGCGGCGTCCCCGGCTACGCGCTGGTGGCGCTGAACCTGCCGGAAGACACGGAGGTGGAGGACGTCGCGGCGCTCTACGACGGCTTGCTCGACCTGGCTAACCGGACGAGCACGGCCATCGCCGGGGGCAATATCAGCGGGTCGCCGGTGGTCTCGATTACCGTTACCGTCATAGGGAGCAGCCGGGGTGGCAAGCTCCTGCGCCGCTCGACCGCCCGTCCCGGCGATGTGATAGCCGTCACCGGCCAACTGGGCACCGCCGCCGCCGGACTGGAGATGCTGACGAAAAAGCTCACGTTTGAGCCGGAGGTCACCGAATATTTAAGGGACGCTTTTCTTCAACCCGTGCCGCGCCTGGACGAGGGGAGGGTGCTGGTTGAGAACGGCATTACCACGGCCATCGACATCAGCGACGGGCTCGCCGCCGACCTCCGCCATATCTGCGA
>JBDRFW010000272.1:0-3068 GCA_043818415.1 Chloroflexota bacterium
GCCCAGGCCTCGGAGCACTTTCCCGGCATGGCCGTGGACGTCGAGAATAAAAAGATAACCTTCGATACCGCCCGGTTCGAAGCAGAGCTGGCGGACTACTCCCAGAAGATGGCGGACCCTACCACCTTCACCCTGAACAAAAGCCACTCCGCCGTCTATCACCGCTTCCTGGCCGAAGACCTGAGTAAATACACCGCCGTCCGGGGGCAGCTCATCGGGCCGGTCAGCTTCGGCTTCAAGGTCCCCGACGAGAACAACCGGCCGGTTATCTATAACGATTCGGTCCGGACGCTGCTGTTCGACTTCATCAAGAGCAAGGTCAACGCCCAGGTCCGCGAGCTGCGGGAGAAGAGCCCTCATGCCTTCGTCTGGCTGGACGAGCCGGGGCTGGGCTGGGTCTTTAGCGGCCTCTCCGGCTATGACGACCTGCTGGCGCGGCGGGAATACCGGGAATTTTTGAACAGCCTGGAGGTCGCGGGGGCGCTGCACCTCTGCGCCAACGTCAACCTTCCCTACCTCCTGGGACTGGGCACCGGCCTGCTCTCCTTCGACGCCTACCAGCTGGAGCTCTTGCCCAAGGGTTACGCGGACTCCGTGGCGGAGTTCATCAAGGGCGGCGGCATCATCTCCTGGGGCATCGTGCCCACGGACTTCACCACCCTTGAAAACGAGTCGCCGGAGGGCCTGGCCGGGCGATTGGAGACGTACTGGGGAGTGGTGGCCGCCAACAGTGATGTTACCGCGCAGCAGGTGGCCGCCCATGCCCTGCTGGCCCCGGCGCGGTGCTGCCTCAAGAACATCGGGGCGGTGGGCGCCAGCGGCGAGTCCGGGGGAAACGGCGCGACCTGCGACCTCAAGCCGGAGGAAAAATCGTCGAGCTGGCTTTCGACTACCTGAAAAAAGTGTCGCGGATTCTGCGGGAAAAGTTCGGCCTGTAAGGGCTATTTCGCGTCGGGGACGACCCTCTCGGGGTGGGAGTAGACGTGCATCTTCTTCCCCCGGACGGAGGCCACCAGGGTGATGCCCAGGGAATCCGCGATGCTCACCCCCAGGTTGGTCGTCGACGATACGGAGATGAGGATGGGGATGCGGCGCCTGGCAATCTTGTGCAGTATCTCCGAGGTAATCCGGCCGCTGGTGATGACCAGCCGGTCAGCGGTGGGGATGTCCTCCAGCAGGCATTTGCCGAAGATTTTATCGATGGCGTTGTGCCGGCCGATGTCCTCGGCGAAGACCAGCATCTTCCGGCCGTCGCACAGGGGCGGCGCTGTGGATGGCGTGGGTCGTCAGGTAGAGTCGGGAGGCGTGCTGGAACTCTTTAGCCAGGGCGAATATCTCCCCCGATGAAATTTTCAGGTCCGATTCCACCTTGAGGCTGGAGGCGTCGGCGACGCTGTAGAAGGAGGCCCCCCGCCCGCACCCGGAGGATATCACCCGCTTGAAAATGAGGTCCGGGTCCACCTCTCCCGACCGGCTGGTGGCCACTCTTACCACGCCGCGCTCGTCGTCCACGGTGACCCTCTTGATTTCGTCCTTGCTGTTGAGCAGCCCCTCGGAGGCGAGGAAGCCGACGGCCAGGTACTTGAGGTCCTCGGGGTAGCAGAGCAGCGTGACCAGCTCCTCGTCGTTGAGGATGATGGTCAGGGGTATCTCCCGGGCTACCGCCTCCTCCAGCTGGCTGGAGCCTCCCTCTTCGGAAATGCGCACCACGGGGAAGCTCTCCGCGCTCCCGGTCGCCGGACTATCTTTATCCGCTTCAGGACTTGTATTTCGTAAGAGCGTCATAAAATGCCCTCCAGAAGGGGTCGACGATGGGGTGTTTCAGTGTCTTCTCTTTCCCCTGTTCCACCAGGACCATGCCTTTCTCCGGCGCTGTCAGCTCTCCGACGATGGAAGACCTGATGCCCTTTTTCTCCAGCGCCTTCACGATATCGGCGGCGCGGTGGGCCTTGCAGGCGATAATCAGGGTGCCTTCACTTATCGAGGCGTAGGGGTCGATATTGAAAAAGCGGCAGACGTCCGCCACGCCGTCTTCGAGAATTATCTTTTCCTTTTCAATCCGGGCACCCAGGCCGGCGGCCTGCGCCAACTCGTAGAGTCCGCCCCAGACCCCGCACTCGGTGGCGTCATGCATGGCCGTCACCCCGTTCTCCCTGACGCCCACGCCCACCGCCGTGAAAGCGTCCTCCACCACGGACATCTGGTAGAATATCTCCTCCGCCTTCTTACTGACCGCCGCCCCCAGTTCTTTCCTGATGACGTCCGGGAACATGGTGGCCAGGATGCCGGTGGCCTCGATGGCCGGCCCCTTGGTGATGATTATTTTATCGCCGACGCGGGAGAGGCGGGGGGTAACGTACTCGTCCAGCTCCCCGATGCCGACCAGGGTGGCCCCGCCGACCATCGGGTAGTGGCAGTTCTCGTAGCGGGCGGTATGGCCGGTAATCACCGAAATGCCCATCTTTTGGCACTCGCGGTGGATGACGTCCCAGGTCGTTTCCAGCTGCGGCTTGGTCATCTCCATCGGCAGGTTGAGGTCGATGGACAGGTACCTGGGGCGGAGCCCGCTGGTGACGGAATCGGAGGCGATGATGTGGATGGCGAACCAGGCGGCCCTCTCCCAGCCGTACTCCGGCACGATGAAAACGGGGTCGGTGGTGAAGGACACCGCCTTGCCCCCGATTTCCACGATGCCGACATCGACGCCGTGCTGGGGCCCGACGATTATCTTGTCGCTCCTGGCGCCCAGCCGCGGGAAAATAAGCTCGTTGAATATTTCCGGGGATATCTTGCCGATTTCCGGCATCTCGTTAGCCGTCATGGTTCCTCTCCTCGCGGGGCTTCTTAACCCCGGTTCTTCAGAAGGGGAGACATCGCCCTCAGCCTGGCCACGATGCCCGGAAGCACCGCCAGGACACGGTCAACCTCTTCTTCCATGGTCCCCCGTCCCATGGTGAAGCGCAGCGAGCCGCGGGCCAGCGCGGGGGGGCAGCCGGTGGCCAGCAGCACGTGGGACGCCTCCAGGCTCCCCGAGCTGCACGCTGAGCCGGTGGAAGCACAGATTCCTT
>JBDRFW010000273.1:0-6103 GCA_043818415.1 Chloroflexota bacterium
GTGCTTACTTATGGCTAAAGAGATGAATGTAGTTTATGGTTTGTCTTCAGAGGAAGCGAAACAAGGACAGGATAGAGTCCGAATGTCACGCCAAAGATATTGGATGCGACCCCGGGGGGATTTGAACCCCCGATCTCCACCGTGACAGGGTGGCATGTTAGACCGCTACACCACGGGGCCATGGCGCCGCAGCCGCGTAAGTGCCGGTTAGCGGCTCATTAAAGTCTATCAGAGGTGGTATTTCGTGTCAAGGTAACCAGCGCCCACCTGCCCCGGCGACCGGCGGGATGTTGTTGTCTATGCCTGATGTTTATGGTATAATAGCGTATTATTCTTTGAGGAAGTGGAAGTGGCCAGAAAAAAGCAGGAAATTAAGCCAGCGGAAGATACCAAGTTACATGACTACGAACTGGTGGTTATCGTCAGCCCGGAAGTGGCCGATGATGCCCTGGAGAGCCGGGTGAACACCATTACCCAGTTCATTACCGGCCGTGAGGGCGTTATCGGGGGCGTTGAAAAGTGGGGCAAGCGGAAGCTGGCCTACCCGATACAGCACTTTCTGGAAGGAAACTACGTATTGACCCGGTTCAAGATAAGCCCGGCAAGATGCAAGGAACTCGAAACGAACCTGAAGATATCGGAGGAGATTCTGCGCCACATGCTGGTGAGAGTGGACGGTTAGGGCGGCGGACGGATAAGGTTACGAGTTGTATCGGTGAGGTGAAGAGGACATGCCGAGTTTGAACAAGTTGACGATTATCGGGAATGTTGGGAATGAACCGGAGATGCGTTTTACCCCCAACGGTAAGCCGGTGACTTCTTTTTCCGTGGCCACCAACTGGGTCTATACTACTCCGGAAGGAGAGCGCAAGCAGGAGACCGAGTGGTTTAACGTGGTGGCCTGGAACCGACTGGCCGAGCAGTGCAACCAGTTCCTGGGCAAGGGGCGGCTGGTCTATGCCGAGGGGAGGATACATACCCGCAACTGGGAGGGGCAGGACGGACAGCCTCACTCCCGGATTGAGGTGATTGCCAACCGCGTGATATTCCTGGACCGGCGGGAAGCGGCCCCGCTGACGGAGGAAAAGGGGGAGGAAGCCGGCGTGGCCGAACTGGAGCCGGAAGACCTGCCGTTTTAATCAATAGCGATAATTCTTAATAACATATAGAGGAAGACATGACGTACCCTAGAGACACCAGACCCCGAAGGCCGGGCCGGTCGAAGTACATACCCAAACGCAAGGTATGCTTCTTCTGCCGTGACAAGGTGGAGACGATTGACTATAAAGACCCGGCGCTGCTGAGACCCTACATCTCGGATAGAGGCAAGATTGCGCCCCGCCGCAAGAGCGGTGCCTGCGCCAAGCACCAGCGCTTCCTGGCGGTAGCCATTAAGCGGGCGCGGCACCTGGCCCTGCTGCCGTACGTAGCCGCCCATATCCGCCGGACGGGGGGCGTGGGGATAAAGAGCTGATATATCCGGGTTTAACCTTACCTTGATTTCCCATTTCCGCAGGAAGCGGTACATTATTAACCGGGAGTTGAAGTGCCAAAAAGAACCTACCAGCCGAAGAGCATCCCGAGAAAGCGCGAGCACGGTTTCCTGGCAAGGATGAGCGCGCGCGGCGGCCGGGCCGTCCTCAAATCAAGACGATTGAAGGGTCGGTATAAGCTGACCGTTGTCTAGCGGGGCAGCGGCCGAGGTGGGGCAGCCGTGAGGGGAGAACAGTATCTGACCAGTAAAACGCAGTTCGATTCGGTTTACCAAGACGGCAGGTCCTGGGCGGGGAAGATGGCCGTGATTAAAGCCCGGCCCAACGGCCTGGAATTATCCCGCTACGGCTTTACGGTCAGCCGCCGTGTGGGCAAGGCCGTGGTCCGTAACCGGGTCAAACGTTTACTGCGTGAAATCATGAGGCAGACTCCGCTGCAGCCGGGCTGGGATATCATCTTCATCGCCCGTGGGGCGGCGGCGGAGGCGGATTTCGCCATCCTCGGGAAATCGGTCCGGGGCATTCTCTACCGGGCCGGACTATTTGTGGGGGAGTATGAAGGCATTCGCCCTGGAGCTAATTAAGCTTTACCAGCTGACCGTATCGCGGGTGATGCCGCCCTCTTGCCGTTTCGCGCCGAGCTGCTCCCAGTACACCTACGAGGCCATCTCCAGGTTCGGAATATTTAAGGGGGTCGGGCTGGGAATCCGGCGCATCGGCCGCTGTCATCCCTTCCATCCCGGCGGGTACGACCCCGTGCCGGACTAATTAACCAACGATGTTACTCTGGGTATTGAATATATGAACGAAGAGATTAGAAAAAAATCTAAGGGCCGGCGGTGGGCCCCTCGGATAATCCTGCTGGCGGTGGCTGTCATCGCTGTGGTGCTGGCCGGCTCCGGGTGTGTCCGCGGCCTGGCGCCGATAGGCTGGTCCGGCGGGACCGCCGTCGACGGCAAGCTCTACGTCGGCTCCAATGAAGGCCGTCTGGTGGCGGTTAACCTGGCCGATGAAAGCCGCCAGTGGACCGAGCCGCTCAAGCGCGCCAGCTCGTCCGGCGGCCTTTTCGGCTGTGCTCCCGGTGCGGCCGGCGCCGGCTGCGGTACCGGTTCGTCAGGGGTAGCGGTTTACGGTACGCCCGCGGCGGCCGGCGACCTTGTTTATATGGCCGGTTACAACGGAAAAATTTACGCCTATAACAAGGACACCCTGGCCATCAGGTGGGTCTATCCCCGCGAGGGCAACCTCCAGCCCCTGGTGGGCGGCGGGATAGTCTACGAGGGCCGGTACTATATAGGTGACTCTGACGGCCGGGTATATGCCCTGGACGCCGCCACCGGGGATAGTCTGTGGCAGTTTGCCACCGGCGACAAGATTTGGGCCACACCGGCGGCCGAAGACGGCACCGTTTATATCGGGTCTTTTGATAAAAAACTGTACGCCCTCGATGCCGCCGACGGCACTGTAAAGTGGGAATTTACGGCGGAGGGTGCCCTCATCACCACCCCCCTGGTGGATAACGGCACCATTTACTTCGGGTCGTTCGACCGCAACCTCTACGCGGTCAACACCGTCGATGGCGGCCTTAAGTGGAAGTTCATGGCGGAGAACTGGTTCTGGGCGCAACCGGTAGTACTCAACGGTACGGTTTACGCCGGCTGCCTCGATAACAAGGTATATGCCCTCAAGGCAGATACCGGGGCCCTGGTGACGGAGTTCGACCTGGGCAGTCCGGTGTCGTCGACGCCGGTGGTGGTGGAGGATAAAGTTATCTTCGCCTCCCGAAAGGGCGTTATCAGTGCCATCAATACGGTGAACAACCAGATAGGGCAGCTCGCCGACCTCGAGGCGGAGGTCAACGGGCCGCTGGCCGCCGTTGAAGGTATCGTCTATATCCACACCCATGACCTGACACTGCACCGTATCAACACCGCTAACGGCGCCATCCTGAGGTCTATCTCGCTGAAGAGTCAGCAGTAAGGCAGAGTCGATTGAACGTCTGGGAACTGATAATCCAGCAGCCGGTAATCAACGTCCTCATCGTGATGACGCATTACCTCGGGGGCAGCTTCGGGCTGGCTATCATCGCCCTGACGATTATCGTCAACCTGGCGATGCTGGGGATGACGCTGAAACAGCTCCGGTCCACCAAGGCCATGCAGGAGATGCAGCCGCGGCTCCAGGAGCTACAGAAGAAGTACGGCAAGGACCGGCAGCGGATGGCCCAGGAGCAGATGCGGCTCTACAAGGAGTCCGGCATCAAGCCGGCCGGCTGCGCCATCACCATGATTATCCAGATGCCCGTCTGGATTGCCCTCTATCAGTCGATAATGCTCTCGCTGGCGGTGGCGCCGGAAGGCCTGCTCAACCTGGCTAAATACCTCTACTCATGGCCCATCGTTTACTCCATCCTGCCCCTGAACCGGGAGTTCATCGGGTTGAGCCTGGCCGATCCCAACTTTATCCTGGCGATACTCGTGGGGGCGACGATGTGGCTCCAGCAAAAGATGTCCATGACGGTAACGTCCACCGACCCCAAGCAGGCGCAGCAGACCCAGCTGATGCTCTGGATGATGCCGATGATGTTCACCATCCTGGCCCTGTCCTTCCCCAGCGGCCTATCCCTTTTCTGGGCGTCCTCCAGCATCGCCAGAATTGTGCTGCAGTACCGGGTGACCGGCTGGGGCGGCATGAAGCGGAAAGCGCCGGCCGAGGCCGAAAGCGATAAGAAGTACCTCAAGTTCGAACCATCACCGGAGAAGAGAACGACGGATGACGTCGGGGCCGATATCGTTATCTCTGATAGCGACCCGGGCAGGGCCTACCCGGCCAAGCCGAGCAAACAGCGATACCAGCCGGGCAAAGACCGGGACATGCGCCGGCGGAAAAAGTAACGTCACTGACGGTAAGGGGTTAGGCAGCTATGGAAATACCCGAGCAGCAGCGCGAAATCTTTGAAAAGGCCAGGGAAATCCTGGAGAGGCTACTGGAGATGATGGACCTCCCGGCTACCGTGACTCTCTGCGAAGAATTTACCGTGCTCGACGACGAGGGCAATGCCGCTTCCATCGGGTTGAACATAGAAGGCGAGGACCTGGGGATATTAATCGGGCGGCTGGGGCAGACCATGTCTTCCTTACAGTACCTCCTCAGGCTGATGATGGCCCCTAGGATGGAGACGAGAATTCCCATCGTGGTGGACGTGGAGGGCTACAAGCAGCGCCGCTGCGAGGGGCTGCGCTTGCTGGCCAATCGACTCGCCGAGCAGGTGAGGACTCGCAAGACGCCGTTCACCATGGAGCCGATGTCCGCCTTCGAGCGGCGGGTCGTCCACCTGGCCCTGGCCGACCACCCGGACGTTTACACGGAGAGCACCGGCCTCGGCGAGGCCCGGAAAGTGGTCATCGCGCCGAAAAAAATCCAGGCGTATTGATTTCATCGCGGAATTATGGTAACCTTTTACTGTTAAAGGCGGTGACGGAGAAGAGTAGGGGTGGTCGAGGGTGCTCAGCGAGTCTGGTACGGTGTGAGCAGATGTATCCCCTCCCCGAAGATCCCTCCCGAGCTACCAACCGAAAGTCCTTCCCGGGGAAGGGTCAGTAGGCCTGGTCGGTCTCGTCAACCGTTATCAGCGACGGGGGCATGAATGTGTGCCCTGTAAAGTGTCCCTTCTCCGGAAGGGGAAACAGGGTGGTACCGCGGGAGCTTTAAGCCTCGTCCCTTGAGACGGGGCTTTTTGATTATATACGGGGGGTTGACATGTTTAATCCGGTCGCGAGCCGGGTGAATTTTCCCGGGCTCGAACAGAAGATACTCGCCCGGTGGCAAAAGGACGATGTCTTCCGGCGCAGCGTCGAAGCCCGGAAGGGCGGGCCGCGCTTCGTGCTTTACGAGGGGCCGCCCACGGCCAACGGCAATCCCGGCATCCACCACCTGCTGTCGCGCGCCTTCAAGGATATCATCCCGCGCTACCGTACGATGAAGGGCTGCTACGCCCCGCGCATCGCCGGCTGGGATACCCACGGGCTGCCGGTGGAGCTGGAGGTGGAGAAAAAGCTGGGATTTTCCGGCAAGGCGCAGATAGAGGAGTACGGCATCGCCAAATTCAACGACCTCTGCCGCGAAAGCGTTTTCCGCTACCTCAAGGAATGGAACGGGATGACCGAGCGGCTCGGCTACTGGATTGACCTGGAACACCCCTACATCACCATGAACAACGACTACATTGAAACGGTATGGTGGGCCATCAAGCAGATGTGGGAAAAGGGGCTGGTCTATCAGGGCTACAAGGTCACACCGCACTGTCCCCGCTGCGGCACCTCCCTCAGCTCCCACGAAGTTGCCCTGGGCTACAAGGAGGACACGGTAGACCCTTCGGTTTACATAAAGTTCAAGATAGATTTAACTTCGCTGGGAGGCAACGGGGCACCGGCGTCGCTGGGTGACTTGTTCAAGAACTCCGCCAAACCGGCCTACCTGCTGGCCTGGACGACGACGCCCTGGACACTGCCGGGCAATACCGCCTTGGCGGTGGCCCCCGGAGCCGAGTACGTGGTGGTGGAGACCTATGACGAGTACCTCGTCCTGGCCTCCAAGCTGTTGGCCTTCAG
>JBDRFW010000274.1:0-5554 GCA_043818415.1 Chloroflexota bacterium
GATATAAAACAAGGCTGCCTGTGGTATAATTGGGCGATAGGGAGGAAGGGCCATGTTAAGAAGGTTTAAAGTAGTCCTTGAGCCCAACGAGTCCGGCGGGTATACCGTGCACGTTCCCTTGTTGCCCGGATGCATCAGCGAGGGGGACAACCGGGAAGAAGCCCTCGCCAATATCAAAGAAGCTATCGAGCTGTATATAGAGAGCCTTGAGGCTGACGGTGAAACTGTCCCCGCGGCGGAATCCGTTGAAGAAGCCGTCGTCGAGGTTACGGCGTGAAGCTCCCGCCGGTGAGCGGAAAACGAACTGTTGACGTACTATTAAAATCCGGTTTCATCGTGCATCGTATTCATGGGAGTCACTATATTCTTAAACAACCGGAGACAGGTCGGAGAGTGACAGTCCCCTACCACCGGCAGGAGCTTGCCCCCAAGACATTACATTCGATTCTAAAGCAATCGGGAATCAGTCAGCAGACGTTTCAAGAGCTATTATAATAAACTTAAAAGGAAGGTGCGCCCATGGGCAAGACCGATAAATACATCGTCACGGAGCTGAAAGAACCCCCGGAAAAAAAGGCGATTGCCGAGGCTTACTCAAAGTTCGCCAAGCGCATACTCTGGATGGACGATAACGTGGTGGAGGGGGCCTTCCACATGAACACCGCCTGGTACCTCAAAGCTACGGACAGCCTCGAGTCCGTGGCACATTCCCATGACACCGACGAGATAATCGGCTTCTTCGGCAACAACCCGGCCGACCCCTACGACCTCGGCGGGGAGATTGAGTTCTGGCTGGAGGACGAAAAGCATATCCTCAACAAAAGCTGCATGCTCTTCGTCCCGGCGGGGATGAAACACTGCCCGATGGTGCTAAAGCGCATCGACCGCCCCATCTTCCACTTCACCACCGTCACCGGCGGCAAGTACATCAAGGAAAAAATATAGAAAACGGTCGATAACACGGGCCAGAGCTAGTCGAGCCTCCCTTGACGCCCGAGAACGTCTCTAGTATTATCAAATCATCAGGACTTTTTAGTCCCGTGAAGGATTGGATATAAAATAACATGATTGTCGAGATGAAGACCGGCGCCACCAAGGAAGAAGTCGATGGCGTCGTGGAGAAAGCTAAATCGCTGGAGCTGGGCGTCCAGCTGAACCTGGGCACGGACAAGGTGGTGGTGGCGCTGCTGGGGAGCAACACCGGCCAGATACCCACGGATATCTTCGCGGTGCTGCCCGGCGTCGAGAGCGTTACCCGGATAATGAAGCCCTACAAGCTCGCCTCCCGGGAGTTCCGGCCCCGGGACACCCTTTTTAGCGTCGGGGGGGTGAAAGTAGGTGGGGAGAAAGTCGTGGTTATCGCCGGTCCCTGCGCCGTGGAGAGCGAGAAGCAGATCATGGAGGCCGCCGAGGCCGTGAAAAAGGCCGGGGCCACCGTCCTGCGCGGCGGCGCTTACAAGCCCCGCACCTCTCCCTTCAGCTTCCAGGGGCTACAGAAGAAGGGGTTGGAGCTGCTGGCCAAGGCCCGTGAGCAGTTCGGCATGCCGGTGGTCACCGAGGTCGTCAATCCCCAGGACGTCGAGCTGGTGGCCTCTTACGCCGACATGCTCCAGGTGGGCTCGCGCAACATGCAGAACTTCGCCCTGCTCACCAATGCCGGCAAGAGCCACCGTCCCGTGGTGCTGAAGCGCGGCTTCTCCTGCACCATCACCGAGTGGCTGCTGGCGGCCGACTACCTCCTGGCGGGGGGCAACAATGAGGTCATTCTCTGCGAGCGGGGCATCCGCACCTTTGAAGACAGCGTCCGCTTTTCCCTGGATATCTCCGCCATCCCGGTCCTGAAGAAGAACAGCCACCTGCCGGTCTTCGTCGACCCCAGTCATGCCGCCGGGCACTACTCGCTGGTGCCGGCCATAGCCAAAGCGGCCGTGGCCGCCGGCGCCGACGGACTGCCCATCGAGGTCCACCCCAATCCCAAGGAAGCCCTCGTCGACGGACTGCAGTCGCTGACGCTGGAAAATTTCTCTGCCTTGATGGAAGAACTCAAGCCCGTCGCCGCATCGGTCGGGCGGAGTATTTAGTCTCTTTTTATTTGCATAAAGTGATGAGAATTGCTTAAGGACTACCATGTCCTCCAGGTCGATGAAATTTCCATTGTGGGGCAGCTTTTCCTGCCCGATGCCACCGGCGAGTACCCCCTGGCCTGTATCTGCCACGGCGTGCCCTCCGGCAATCCCTCCGAGCCCGGTGACGGCGGCTATCCGGCCCTGGCCGAGAGGGTCGGCGGCGAAGGGTTCGCCGTCTTTATCTTCAATTTCCGGGGGACGGGGGACAGCGGCGGCAACCTCGACATCTTCGCGTGGACCCGCGACCTCTCTGCTGTCATCGATTTCCTCTGGGAGCGGGGCGGCTTCGATAAGTCACGCTTTTCCCTGGTCGGTTTCAGCGGCGGGGCGGCCGTCTCCGTGTACGCCGCCTCTCATGACGCGCGGGTATCCGGCGTGGCGGCCGCCGCCTGCCCGGCCCACTTCGGGCTTTTAACGCAGGCCGAGCCGCAGTCCGTTATCGACCGCTACCGCAGCATCGGCGCCATCAGGGACGCCGATTTTCCACCGTCACTCAAAGGGTGGTTCGACGACCTGGAAAAGGTTACGCCGCTCGACCACGTGGCCGGAGTCGCACCCCGGCCGCTCCTGCTCGTCCACGGCGGCCGCGACGAGACGGTGCCGGTGGAACACGCCCGACAGCTTTACGCCAAGGCCGGGGAACCCCGGAAGCTCATCATCATCGAGGGGGCCGGCCACCGGCTGCGGCGCGAGGAACGGGCCGTCAGCGCCATTATCGACTGGCTGAAGTCGGGGTACTCCCCCTTATAATTGATTGACCCGCCTCCAGCGGTGTTCTATAATTAAAATAGAGGATAATCAAGACTAACTATAAGGCAGGTTTTCCTTGCACGAGTCTTGCGGTGTTTTTGGCGTATATTCCCCTGATGAGGATGTAGCTCGCCTTACCTTTTTCGCCCTTTTCGCCCTCCAGCACCGCGGCCAGGAAAGCTCCGGTATCGCCACCGCCGACGGCCGGAAAATCCGCCTCTTCACCGGCATGGGCCGGGTGTCCAACGTTTTCACCGAGGAGGCCCTCAGCCACCTTACCGGATATATCGCCATCGGCCATAACCGTTATTCCACGGCGGGCTCCAGCCGGCCGGACAACGCCCAGCCTATCCTGGTCGGTAACGGCGCTACGAACACGATGGCCATCGCCCACAACGGCAATGTCATCAACGCCACCCACCTATACGAGGAGCTCTCCGGTCAGGGCTATACGTTCCGCGGCAGCACGGATACCGAGGTTATCGCTAACCTCATTATCTCCTGCCCCGACCGGAACTGGGCGGACAAGATAAGGCACGCTATGCGCCGCCTCCAGGGGGCCTATTCCCTGGTCATTATGACGCCGAAGGAGCTATTTGCGGTACGCGACCCCTTCGGGGTGCGGCCGCTGTGCCTGGGTACCGTCGACGGCGGCTGGGTAGTCGCCTCCGAGACCTGCGCCTTGGACCATATCGGCGCCGAGTTCGTCCGGGAGATTGAGCCCGACGAGATAGTCCAGATTAACGAGAACGGCGTGGCCAGCTATCCCGGGAATTCACGCCGGAGGGGCGCCTGCATCTTTGAGTTTATCTACTTCGCCCGCCCGGACAGCCTGATTAACGGGCGGCTGCTCTACCCGGCCCGGCAGGCCATGGGTGCCGGCCTGGCACGGGAGTACCCGGTTGACGCCGACCTGGTCATGGGCGTACCGGACTCGGCCACGGCGGCCGGCACCGGCTATGCCCATGAGTCCGGCATCCCGGTCGTCGAGGGACTGATTAAAAACCGGTACATCGGGCGTACCTTTATCGAGCCGGACCAGCGCATCCGTGACCTGGGCGTCAAGCTGAAGTTCAACCCGCTGCCTCAGGTGCTGGACGGCGAGCGTCTGGTGGTCGTTGACGACAGCATCGTCCGCGGCACGACGACCCCCAGCGTGGTGAAGATACTGCGCAAGGCAGGTGCCAAGGAGATCCACATGCGTATTTGTGCCCCGCCGATTAAGTATCCGTGCTTCTTCGGGGTGGATATGGCGACGCGCCGGGAGCTCATCGCCGCCCAGAAGAGCATCCCGGAAATCTGCGAGTTCATCGGCGCCGACTCGCTGGGCTACCTGAGCATCGAGGGGCTGATTAAGGCGGTGGACCTGCCGCGGGACAGGTTCTGCCTGGCCTGCTTCACCGGCGATTATCCCATACCGGTACAGCTGGAGATGGACAAGCTGGCCCTGGAGAGCCTGGCCTCCGGACACCCCGACGTCTGCAACGGCTCCGAAGGCCGGTAGCGATTAGCCGTAACTCATTGAATTTTTGCCCCGGGTATTGACAAAAGAGAAATACCGTTATATATTATCTCTAGAACAGGTGTTCGCTTCGGGACCGGCATGAAAAAGATATCGGACAAGCAGCGGCGCATCATCAGCTTCATCGACCGTTTTCTCACGGACAAGGGCTATCCTCCCTCCATACGGGACATCCAGTCCGCCTGCAATATCAGCTCGACATCGGTAGTGGACTACAACCTGAGAATCCTGGAGGGGCAGGGGTATATCCAGCGCCATGCCGATGTCTCGCGCGGCATCCGGCGGCTCAACCGAGCCACCGCCGCCGGGGGGCTGGTGCCCGTGCCCGTCATCGGGCAGATTGCCGCCGGCGAGCCGATACCCGTACCGACCCCCGATACCTGGGACGTGGCGGCGGTATCGGAGACGATGGACATCCCCGGCGAACTGACGGGGGGTCGGGAAGGGGTCTACGCCCTGCGGGTCAAGGGCATGTCCATGGTGGACGCCCTCATCAACGACGGGGACATCGTCCTGATGCAGCACATCAGCGCCGTGGAGAACGGCGAGATGGCCGCCGTCTGGCTCCGGGCGGAAAAAGAAGCCACCCTGAAAAAGGTCTACGTGGAGCCCGACCGCGTCCGGCTCCAGCCGGCCAACAGCCAGATGCAGCCGCTCTACGCCGCTCCGGATAACGTGGAGATTCAGGGTCGGGTCATTGCCGTGGTCCGGCAGGTGTCCTGAGGCCGGTGCTATTTCTTATAGACCGGGGTGCACCAGTTCAGGTACTCGGGGTGGTTGCCCCGGATGACCCTGGCATAGATTTCCTGCAGTTTGGCGGTGATTTCGCCAATCTCCCCGTCGCCTATCTTCCGGTGGTCTATTTCCGCCACCGGGGTCACGTGGGCGGCCGTGCCGGTCAGGAAGCACTCGTCGGCGGTATAGAGCTCGCTGCGGCTGATAGACCGGTAGACCGTCTTGATGCCCAGCTCTTTCTCCGCCAGCTCGATGACCGTGTTGCGGGTGATGCCGATAAGGATATTGTTATAGCTGGCCGGTGTTACCAGCTGGCCGTTAATCACCAGGAAGAGGTTCTCCCCGCTCCCCTCCGAGACGTGCCCGTCCGGTGACAGCATAATGGCCTCGTCGAAGCCGTTGCTCTGGGCCTCCGTCTTGG
>JBDRFW010000275.1:0-16968 GCA_043818415.1 Chloroflexota bacterium
TACCACTCAGCGGGATATCGGCCAGTCAATCGTTAGCGCTTGAAGGTGACTCCTCACTGGTGTAAGATGAAAACAGGCAATGATGGAAGAAATCACCTTCGCCTAAAGTGTTCCTTTTTGCCGTTAGCTTCCCGGAGTCGACGCCGGAGGAAGGCGGTTGTCAACGTGAGCCAGGTTTTTACTGAAAAGTACGACTTATTCAAGTGCTTTCAGTGCGGTAAGTGTAGTGCCGGCTGCCCGGTCTTGATGAAAGGGCCATTGAATATCAGGAGGTTGATTCACGAGGTCTTGCTGCATGATGACCTGGAGTCAATCTGCCAGCGGAGTGAAATCTGGGACTGTACCACTTGCCAGGCCTGTACGCTGCGCTGCCCGCGGGGACTGCGGCCTCACGAGTTGCTGATGGGGATACGAAGCAGCCTTGTTGAGGAGGGAAAAATCCCGGAGACCGTGAGCGAAGCCCTGGAAAACGTCTTCAAGCAGGGGAACCCCTGGGGCCGGCCGAGAAGCAAGCGCAACGAGTGGGCGGCCGACCTCGAGATTAAAGACCTGACCCGGGGAGACAGGGCTGACCTGCTCCTCTTTGTCGGCTGTGCTCCCGCTTACGACCCGCGGGTGCAATCGGTAACCAGGGCACTGGCGGGGACGCTTCTCTCGCTGAAAGCCGATTTCGCCATTCTGGGGAACGAAGAGACCTGCTGCGGAAGTGAAGTCCGGCGTATGGGTGAAGAGGGGCTCTTTGAGATGCTGGCTGAGGAAAATTCCAAGCTGTTCAGCAAGTACAACGTCACCGATATCATGACCATCTCGCCGCACTGCTACAATGTTTTCAAGAACGAATATCCGAACGGCGGCCGGCAGGTGAAGCACTACACCCAGGTTATTTCCGGGCTCATTGGTGAAGGGAAGCTGACATTCTCGGGCAAGCTGGAAAAGGTCGTTACCTACCATGACCCGTGTTACCTCGGCAAGCAGAACGGAGTCTTTGACGAACCGCGGAGCATTATCAAGGCGATTCCCGGCGTCAATTTCATCGAGTTCGACCGTTCCCGCGAGAGGAGCCTGTGCTGCGAGGGAGGAGGGGGGCGGATGTTCGTGGAAGCCTCCCCCGGTTCCGGGGAGCGCCTGGCCCTGGCCAGGATTGCCGATGCCGTGAAGATGGGCGTCGATATCGTGGCGACGGCCTGTCCTTTTTGCCTGCTAAACCTGGAAGACGCGGTAAAAACGGCCGGTTATGAAGAGAAGATTCAGGTCCGGGATATCATGGAGCTGGTATCCGAAGCCATTCGTCCTGCCTGATTTCCCGAAGTAGGAATACTAAAGTTATGTCGAATGAGGTACTGGTAATAGGCGGCGGGATTGCCGGTATGCAGGCGGCACTGGATGTCGCCAATACCGGTCATAAGGTGGTGCTGGTGGAAAAGGCACCGAGCATCGGCGGCCACATGCTGCAGTTCTCGGAGGTTTTTCCCACTTTAGACTGCCCCCAGTGCATCGGTACGCCCAAGATGACAGAGGTAAGCACTCACCCCAACATCGAGTTGATGGCCTACTCAGAGGTGGAGTCCGTTACCGGGAGTATCGGCAGGTTCAACGTTAAAATCAGGAAAAAGAGCCGTTTTATTGATGCCGCCAGATGTACCGGCTGCGGTGAATGCGCTATCGCCTGTCCCATCAGCGTCCCAAGCGAGTGGGACCTGGCGCTCGGCAAGCGGAAGGCCGCCTATGTACCCTTCCCGCAAGCGGTCCCGGCCGTCTATACGATTGATAAGACGGCCTGCGTCGAATGTCGCAAGTGTGAGAAAGTCTGTGACGCTGCCGCTATCAATTTCGAAGCTGAAGATGAGTTTGTGGAGCGGGAAATAGGCGCTATTATCCTGGCCACCGGCTACGAGGTTTTTGACGCCTCACTGAAGCCGGAGTTGGGTTATGGGACCTATCCCAACGTGATTACCGGCTATGAGCTGGAAAGGCTGGACCAGGCCGGTGGACCCACCGGCGGTAAAATTGAGGTTAACGGTAAGGAACCGCAAAACGTGGTCTTTATCCAGTGCGTGGGCTCGCGGGACAAGAGCGTCGGCATAGAATATTGCTCCCGGGTCTGCTGCATGGCCACCGCCAAACAGGCGCATTACGTCAGGCATAAGATTCCCGGCGCCAGGGTTACCGTGTGCTACATAGATATCCGGGCCTTCGGCAAGAGATACGAAGAGTTCTACGAGAGGGTGCAGGGGGAAGGGGTAATCTACCGCCGTGGGGTGGTCTCCGAGGTCTATAAGCGTGATGACAAGCTGGTCATCCGGGCGGAGGACACCCTGCTGGGGGAAATGTATGAGGAAGAGGCCGACCTAGTGGTGCTGGCGGCAGGTATCGTCCCCGGTAAGGCAACCGCGGAGCTGGCTGAAAAACTGAATATTCCTCTCGGCCCGGACGGCTTCTTTTTAGAGAACCATCCCAAGCTGGCGGCCGTGGAGAGCGGCGTCCCGGGGATATATCTGGCGGGGTGCTGCGAGGGGTCGAAGGATATCTCCGATTCCGTGGTACAGGCCGGGGCGGCCGCGCTCATGGCCCTCCTGGCGGTGGTCGGGGCGGAAGGCGAACCGGACAAGGAGCCGGTACGGTCATGAGGACGGGCGTTTACGTTTGCCACTGCGGGAGGAACATAGCCGGGACGGTGGACGTCGCCGGGGTGGCCGAGTTTGCCAAAAGCCTGCCCGGCGTGGCGATAGCCCGTGATTACCGCTATGTCTGTTCCGACCCGGGCCAGGAGTTAATCAGGGATGACATCGAAGACTATGGCCTCGACCGGGTGATTATCGCCGCCTGCTCCCTCACCATGCACCAGACGGCCTTTATGAATAACGTGGAGAAGGCCGGGCTCAATCCCTATCGCCTGGAGCGGGCCAATATCAGGGAGCAGTGCTCCTGGGTCCACGCGGACATGAAAGATGGTACCGTGAAGGCTAAAGCGCTCCTGATGGCAGCGCTGGCTAAAGCGTCGCTGGCGCAGCCCCTGGTCTCCGGTGAGGTCCCGGTTACGCCCGCGGCGCTGGTCATCGGCGGGGGTATCGCCGGGGTCCAGGCAGCCCTCGACCTGGGCGATGCCGGATTCAAGGTCTTTCTCGTGGAAAAAGAGAATGCTCTCGGCGGCCACATGGCACAGTTGAACCTGACCTTTCCCGGGATGGATAGCGCCGGCCGGATGGTACTTTCCCGACTGGAAAGGGTAAAAAATCAAAGTAACATCGAGGTCCTGACGTCGTCGGAGGTGGTTGAGGTCGAGGGGTACATCGGCAACTTCAAAGTCAGGGTGAGGAGGGCCGGGGGAGAAGAGACAGAGCTCGAGGTCGGGGCCATCGTCGTGGCCACCGGCTATGAGGTTTTCGATGCCCGGCTCAAGCCGGAATTCGGCTATGGGGTTTACCCTGAGGTAATCACCACCCTTGACCTCGAGAGGTTGAGCCGTGAAGACGGTCCCACCCGGGGACGCATCGAAATAAACGGCCGCGAGCCGAAAAACGTGGTCTTTATCCAGTGCGTGGGTTCGCGGGACAAGAGTGTCGGCGTGGAGTATTGCTCCCGGGTATGCTGTATGACGGCGGCCAAGCAGGCGCTCTACATCAAGGATAAAATCCCCGACGCCAAAATCACGGTCTGCTATATCGATGTCCGGACTTTCGGCAAGGGGCACGAGGAATTTTACGAGACGGTGCAGGGCCGGGGGGTGTTCTATCGACGCGGCACCGTGTCCGAGGTCTACCGCAAGGGAGACAGGCTGGTTGTCCGGGCGGAAGATACTCTCCTCGGGGAGATGTACGAAGAAGAAGCCGACCTGGTGGTGCTGGCGGTGGGGATAAGGCCGGCGGTGGGCGCCTCCGGATTGGCCAAGACGCTGCGCATCTCCACCGGCAGCGATGGCTTTTTCCTGGAAGCACACCCCAAGCTGGGGCCGGTGGAGACCACCACGGACGGTATAGTCCTGGCCGGGTGCTGCGTCGGGCCCAAGGATATTACCGATGCCGTCAGCGAGGGGCATGCCGCGGCCGTCAAGGTCAGCGTGCCGCTCTTCCTCGGGCGGGTGAAAAAGGAGCCGCTGGTGGCCCAAATCGATGAGGAGGTCTGCGCCGGCTGCCGGCTGTGCGAGAATGCCTGCGAGTACGCGGCGCTGGTCTTCGATGAACGACGGCAGGTGATGACGGTCAACGATGCCCTGTGCCGGGGATGCGGGGCATGCAGCGCCATCTGCCCGTCAGGGGCGAACCAGGTGAAGAACACTACCAAGAAGCAGATATTCGTAATGCTGGCTGAGCTGGTGTGAAGTCGGGAGGCCTTACGTAATCAATCGAAGCCGTGCTTTTTCAGCAAAGACGCGGGGTTGATAAGGTGCCTGCGGAGCCAGGGCCGGGCGTCGAGCCCGTAGGCCAATCCCATGAGCTCGGTGAAGTAAAAGACCGGCAGCGGATATTCACCCGGTTGGCCGGTCTCCAGGTTGTGGTGACAGAGGCCGCAGGCCGTCGCGATAGCCTCCGCCCCCACCTCGCGGGCCGCCTCGTAAATCCCCGCCACCAGCCGACTCTCGATGTCCCGCCGGGTAAGCAGCAGGCTGGCGCCGCAGCAGTCCACCTTACCTCTCCAGTCGAGGACATCCGCCCCCAGGGCCTTCAGCAGGGTATCCATTATCTGCGGGTTCTCGGAGTCGTCGATGCCGGTGACCTCCGGCGGGCGGACCAGGTAGCAGCCGTAGTAAGCCACGACTTTCAATCCCGCCAGCGGTTTTTTAACCTTCTCCCCCACCTTTTCGAGGCCCACGGTATTGGAGAGAATATCCAGAAGGTGCCTGACCCCGTATCTGGCGCCGTAGGGCATATCGATGAGGCCAGGAAGCCTTTCCCGAAGCTGGGTGCTATCCATGAACTCTTTACGGGTCTTTCTCAGCCTCAGGAAGCAGGCGGGGCAGACTACCGCCAGGTCCGTCCCCTCTTTTTCGGCAATGGCCAGGTTCCTCCCCACCAGGGCGTGGGCCAACCGGTCGTCCACGGCATGACATGAGGAAGCCCCGCAGCAGTTCCAGTCCGGAATCTCGACGAGTTCGATGTCCAGCGCCCGGGAGACCTCCACTGCCGAACGGTTATATTCGGCGGACGTAGTCTCCTGGGAGCAGCCGGGGTAATAAGCGTACTTCAATCCTCTCCCACCTCCCATCCTTTCCGGAAAATTGCTTTAATCTCGGCGGCACCCTTTATCCGGTGGGGGAGCAGGCTCATCTTTCTCTTCATCAGCATCCTGATTCCCAGGCTGATGTCACTGAAAAAGTCGCGCATCTTTATTTTCAGCCCGATGACCATCCCGAGCTCGTATTCCCGGCCCCAGCGGCGGATGCTTTTTAAAAAAGTCCGGTGGAAAGCCGGGATGGCCACCTCCCGGCCGGCTACCTTCTCCCGGAGTGCCATCTGGCGGAGCGTATCCATGACGCGCGGGATATCTATTCCCTGGGGGCAGCGTGCGGCGCAGGTCTCGCAGGAAGCACAGACCCAGATGGTGCGGCTGCGGAGCACTTCCGCCCCGGCGCCCGTCTGAATCATCCGCATTAACTGGTTGGGCTGATAGTCCATGGCAAAGCTTACCGGGCAGCTCAGGGTACAGGTAAGGCACTGGTAGCAGCGGTTGAAGTCAACCCCGCTGCTCTCCCTCACCAGCCGGCCGAAGGGCAACCCGTCGGCTCCTTTCGCCGCGGATTCAGCGGGAATCATGATTCACCCACCTCGCCCAGTTCTTCTTCTCTGAATACGCTCAGCGGCAACTCGTCTTCCAGGCTCCGGCCGGGAAGGTAATCGAACGTCTTCTGAACCTGCTCGCCCGCCTTGCGGAATATGGGAAATACCGGGACGTCATTGGGGCAGGCCTCCTGGCAGAGACCGCAGCCCACGCAGGATGCTACCATATGGTTGAGGCGGGTCAGGTGAAAGAGCAGGCTATCGGTAGGCATCCTGATGGCGCCGCGCTTATCGGCCCAGCCCAGGTATTTCTCCGCCTCCCACTCGAAGGTGGGGGAATCGAAGAAACACTCCCGGCAGTAGCAGAGCGGGCAGGCCACGCGGCAGTTATGGCAGTTGGTACAGGAGGATAATGCCGAAAGGAGACTATCGACCCCGGTGGCCTCAACTTCGAAACGGGTATACAGTTCGTTTTTATTTTTAACATGTGTCGCCACCAGCTCGGCGATGGCTTGCTCCCTTTCCTTTTCCTGTGCCGCCACCCCCGGTTTGAGCCCGAGCCCTTCCAGGATGCTTTCGCCCTCGGCGTTGTCCGCCCGGACCAGGAACCCCTTCTCGGTGTCCGTGCCGATAAGCCCGATAACGATGTCGGCATTGATGGGAGCAGGGTATTCGCAAACACGGCAAGCGTCCCGCAACAGTGACTCATCGCCTCTTTTCACCCTTTTCAGGAGCTCTTCCGCAGGAGCTGACGTTTCCTGGCAGAGCCTGTTATAATCGTTAACCCGGCAGGTGCCATAGCAATCAACCCCGATGAAGACCAGGTTCTCCCGGGAAGCCTGTTTGAGCTTTATCAGCTCGATGAGTGCCCGGAGCTCGCAGGGCCTCATGACCACGCCGACCTTTCTTTGGCTGGCGGCTACTTTGGTCAGGGAGGATACCAGCCTGGCGGTGCTGACCATCATTACCGGGGCCAGGGGGTTGGCGTTCCCGAGCATGGCCGGGTCGCTGACCAGCGCGGGGGCGGTCATGCCGCCCGAAGGCAGTTCCAGCGGGACAAGCAGGGCGTCCAGCATCTTTTTCTCCAGGATACTTCTCAGGAAGGAGTTGATGCCCTCCCGCAGATTCCCTTCCCTGACCTCGATTAAAACACTCGTCGGCATTTGTCTCTTCGCGGTTAGATTGACCAGCGGTTTTTCAGGGGATTGGGGCCTTTCTTTCTCATAGCTTCGGTGAACTCGCGCATGGTCTGGGCGAACTTAGCTCCCTCAGAAGCGCTTATCCAGCGCACCCATACCCGGTCGTCGTCCAGTCCCAGCGTTTTCAGGATGGTCTTCAGGGCCGCCATGCGCCTTCGCGTCTTGAAATTTCCCGAGATATAGTGGCAGTCGCCCGGAGGGCACCCGCCGATAATCACGCCGTCGGCGCCGGAGCAAAGCGCCCTCAACACGTAGACGGGGTCCACGGCGCCACTGCACATCACCCGGATGGGCCGGATATTGGGGGGGTACTGGAGCCGGGTGGTGCCGGCCAGGTCCGCGGCCGTTGAGGTGCACCAGTTACAGAAAAACCCCACCAGGGACGGCTCAAACCCTTCCTTTTCCGGAGTTTCCCCGTTTTCCCCGGTAATCTCCTCGTTTTTGTCTTTCAATATTAAAACTCCCGTGTTTTGAGTTTTTAAATTGCCGCATCCAGGATGCGGAAGAGCTGTTTATCCCTCACCTCCCGCAGGCTGGCCGCCCCGTTGGGACAGGCGGTGGCACAGGCGCCGCAGCCCTGGCACAGCGCTTCGATTACCTGCGCCACTCCTTTTTCAACGTTTTTCACCCGGGCTTCGTACGGGCAAGCGGCGATACAGAGCTCGCAGCCGCTGCATCGTCTCTCGTTGACCAGAGAGACGTCCTTCCCGGCGGTAAGCCGGAAGCGGGACAGCAACGCCGCCGCCCGCTGGGCGGCGGCCACGGCCTGGGTTATGGTCTCCCTGATGTCCTGCGGACAGCTGGCCAGGCCGCAGAGAAATATTCCCGCCCGGGGGGAATCGACGGGCAGGAACTTCGCTTCCATTTCTCTGAAGAAACCGTCCTCGGTCAGCCCGATGCCTAGCACCCGCGCCAGTACCGGGTTATCATCCGGTGGGACAATCGCCGGGCTCAATACCAGCCGGTCGGGCCTGATCATAATAACGTTTCCGGTAACCGGGTCAGTGGCCTTTATTTCCAGCACATCACCTTCAAGAGAGACCTGCGGCTTCTGTGCCGGTTCGTACCTGACGAAGAGGACGCCCGCTTCCCTGGCCCGGGTGTAATATTCTTCTCTAAAGCCGTAGCTCATGATGTCCCGGTAGAAGACCGTGATTTCCGTCTCCGGGTTTAGAAGCTTCAGGGTCAAGGCGTTTTTCAAGGCCTGGGAGCAGCAGACGCGACTGCAGTAAGGCCGGTCTTTGTCCCGCGAACCCACGCATTGAATCATCGCCACCGACCTCAAGGCTGCGGCGTCAATACGGCCAGAGGCGAGCCCGGCTTCCAGTTCCCGCTGGGTGATTACCTGCCCGGCCTGGCCGTAGAGATACTCGGAGGGACGGGACTCCCCGGCGCCGGTGGCCACGATGATCGCCCCGGCCTCGATATCGGCAGGCCCCGACGGTTTGTCGTTCAGAGTACATTTGAAATTCCCGATATGCCCGGTAACCCCGACCACCCCGGTGTTCAGTCGGAGGCGGACACGCGGGTGGTTCTTCACTTCGTCAATGAGATTTTCGAGGTACTCCCGGGGATTTTCTCCCCCCAGCAGGGAGAAGACGTGCCCGGCATTCCCGCCGAGTGAGTCGGACTTTTCGACTACCTCGACCCGAAAGCCGCGTTCGGCGATGGCACGTGCGGCCGCCAGTCCCGCCAGTCCCCCGCCGATGACCAGAGCCCCGGGGACGACCGACTCCCCTTCGGGGGGAGGGACACTTTCCTGGCCGTGAATCTTCTCCAGGGCCATATTGACGAGGCGCCCGGCCTTTTCCGTGGCTTTGAGGCCATCGTCGCGGTGGACCCAGGCGAGTTGCTCGCGGATGTTTATCAACTCGATACAGGTATCTTCGAACAGTCCTGGGGGAGGGAGCAGGGAACACGCCGCGATGACGGCCTTGTTGACACCGCTCTCACTCAACCGCGCTTTCACCTCCCGCCAGGTCTCCGGCCGGCAGAGGTGAACAACCTCTTCAACGTATGCCACCCCGGGCGCCTGGTTGCAGAAATCGGCGATTTTCCCCAGGTTTATTGTCTGCCCGACTTGACCATAGCAGTTGCACAGGATAACCGCCTCCCCGGCCTCTTCCTCATCCAACCGGGAGGGTGTAATGGGAGAGAGTTTTTCTGAACTGAGGAAACCCATGGCCCGGCCGGCCGCCGCGGTAGCTTCCACCAGCGTATCGGCGATGTCCTGGGGAGTCGAGGCTGTGCCGCAGGTAAAAATGCCTTCGCGGGTCGTGTCTACCGCGGAAAAGCCCCGCGTGGCGGCAAAGCCCCATCTATTAGTTTTTACTCCCAGTTTATGGCAGGTTTCCTCGAATTCCCGCGATGGCGTCTGTCCCGTCGAGAGCACCACCATGTCGAAGCGACTCGTTATTAGCTCACCGGACTGGTCAAAGGTCGTGATGAGTAAGTCTCCAGTTCGGAAGTCCTGTTTTACCGCAGGAACGCGCTGGCGGGTGAACCTTATTCCCAGCTCGTCCCGGGCCTTATCATAGTAGCGGTGATGCCCCTTTCCGAAAGCGCGCAGGTCCATAAAGAAGATATTGACGTCTGTGTCCGGATACATCTCCTTTATCATGGTCGCTTCTTTGATGGCATACATGCAGCAGACCGAAGAGCAATAATCTCTCTTCCGGTCCCGGCAGCCCACGCACTGCAGGAAGGCTATGGACCTGGGGATTATCCCGTCGGAAGGCCGGGACAAACCGCCCGGGAAAGGACCGGAACCGCCCAGCCGGCGTTCCAACTCGAGGCCGGTGATGACGTTGGGGTAGCGCCGATAGCCATATTGCGTCGCCGCGGTGGCGTCGAAGTTTTCAAATCCCGTGGACATAATAACGGCCCCCACCTTTAGCTGGAGAACCTCGTCCGGGGCGGACATGGAGATGGCTCGTGTCGGGCAGGCGTCCACGCAGGCGCCGCACCTTGTGCAATGCTCCGCATCGATACTATAGGTCTTGGGAAGTGCCAGAGGATGATGCAGAAAAATAGCCCGGTGGCAGCCTGTGCCCCGATTGATATTGGCGTCAATCGGCACGGGGCAAACCGTCTCGCATATTCCGCAGCCGGTGCAGAGGTCGGGACTTACCCGGGGGAATTCGGTCTTCAGGGTTACGGAGAAACGGCCGGGTTTGCCTTCGACCTTCTTCACCTGGTGAAGGAGCAGCAGTTCGATGTTGGGATGAAGCAGCCCCCGGCGCAGGCAGTACTGACCTATCCGGTTCCTGTCAAAAACGGGCAGTATTTTACACAGGCCGCAATGATTATCGGGGAACCACTTATCGAGCTGAACGAGTGTGCCGCCGATATGCGGCTGGCGGTCGCAGAGGTAAACCCTGGCCCCGGATTCAGCCAGTTCCAGGGCGGCCTTGATTCCGGCAATGCCGGCGCCGATGACCAGGGCCGCGTTACTGTTCCCATTTTCCGTTGTCAAGAACTCGCCTGAGTGTAAGTTTATTGTGTGGCCGCCAGTGGAGACAGGCTCAATACGCCGCTGGTGGTAAGCGGCCACCTATCTGGATTGTAACACAAAGCCAGTTGACGAACCAAGCTCAGACGACGGAATCCGGTTAACGGTCAGGGAGTTTTGGCAGCGAGAAAGTGGATTGATTGCGCAGTACGTGTATAATATTGGAGGCCTCAGGGTCATGCCCCGATAGCAGCGAATAATGTTCTTAAACCGGATATTCCACAGGGTGTTCTACGGCTGGTACGTCGTCGGCGCGTGCCTGATAATCGTTCTCTATACTTCCGGGGTTGTCCTCTACGGTTTTACCTCTGTTTTTGAGCCGATAGCCGAAGAGTTCGAATGGAGCTACGCTCAAATTTCCTTAGCAGCTTCATTGCGCGGCGTGGAAGTCGGTATCCTGGCCCCGCTGATGGGATTCATGGTGGACCTCTGGGGGCCAAGGAGACTGGTATTCGGGGGGAGCCTTATCGTCCTCCTCGGGTTTTATGTATTAAGTCTTGTCAACTCCATCGGTATGTTTTACCTGGCTTTCGCCTTTATATCCGTCGGGATGAGCACGTGCGCCGGGACGGTCATGGTTACCGCCGTAATGAACTGGTTCCGCCGGAGAGTAGGCATCGCCACGGGGATTGTCGTCAGCGGGTTCGGCTTGGGCGGGCTGATGGTCCCGTTGATAACATGGCTGATAGACACCATGACCTGGCGCCCTGCCATGCAGCTACTCGGCATCGGCATGGTCGTGGTTGTCTTACCCCTTTCATTCGTGATCCGGCATAAACCAGAGCAATACGGCTATCAGCCAGACGGCTTGCCGGCCCCTGTTAATGCCGCGGACGGCCGCCTGACCGGCCCGAATCCGGTAGAGACGAGCGTACCCGTCCGGCAGGCCGTCCGGGGCCGTCCTTTCTGGCACCTGGCCATCGCCTCCCTGTGCCATTCCACCATCGTGGGCGTCGTTGTTACCCACATGATGCCATTCTTAAGCAGCATAGGAATGGTGCGGTCAGTAGCCGCCGTATTTACCCTCATCGTGGCAGTGGCGAGCATCGGCGGCCGCCTCGGTCTCGGCTGGCTCGGTGATGTCTGGGACAGCCAGCGTGTTTGTGCCATAAGCTTCGGGCTGATGACGGCGGGACTGCTCATCTTCGGATTTACCTCACAGCCGATATTCTGGCTGATAATACCCATTGTGCTGACCTATAGCCTGGGATGGGGTGGCAGCGTTACCTTGAGGATGGCCCTGATGAGAAAGTATTACGGGAGGCACAATTTCGGCGTTATTCTCGGCTTAATATCTGGTATCATGATGCTGGGTAATATCAGCGGGGCGCCGATTGCTGGTTGGGTATACGATACCTGGGGCAGCTATCAACTGGCCTGGTTAGGCTTGGCCGCAGTGGCGTTGCTTGGTTCAATTCTTATTCTTACTTTGCCCCAGCCCGAATCTAAAGTTCTTGGGTCTTGATGCAACACTGAAGAGCGCCACAAATATTTTATTATTGATGTCGTTTTACTTAAATAAGATTAAGAGCTATTCATTCTTCTCACCATCCTTAAAATATCATTGAAAGAAAGCCATATTGCATGAGTGAAAGAGATAATTATTTGACCAACGGCAGAACGCAAGCTAGGCACGGGGCGTCACAAGGGTAAAGATTTGGCTCCCCGGGTAGGACCCGAACTCCTCGATCTCGACTCCATTTTACACTCACATTCCTGTTACAGCAAGCGGGAAGGAAGGTGAACCGCCAAGTAAAACAAACCGCTACTTTGTTGGATATCAATCATTTCAAACTGCTACGCACAATCGCTTCTAGGTCAATTAGCTGAGGGGTTCCGGCCTCTTCATTTCAAATATATCCCTTGTCCGGCAATATAGATCTGTCCTCCCCATTCGGCCGATAGCCATTAACCTGTTCTGATTTATCTCATCATCGACGTAGAACTCATCTTTGACATGAACACGAATTCCTTCACCGATGATAACATTGGTGAGACGGGGGGCATCGCCAAATTCCAAGATTTGCACCAGCCGGCATTCTATGTTGACCGGTGATTCGCTCACCATCGGGGACTTTACCAGGTCAGCTTGTACCGGGCTTAGTCCAACCTCCTTGAATTCATCCACATCGCTGGGGTAGTTGAAAGCACACTGGTTCATAGCTTCAGCCAGGGTTTCGCTGACAACATTAATGACAAAGTCCTTGGAAAACTCGATGTTCACCAGGGAGTCTCTCTTTTTTCCATGCCTGCTACGTGCCATACTAATGGAGAACAGTAGAGGTTTAGAGGATAAGAGCCCGAAGGCGCTGAAAGGCGCGAGGTTGAATACGCCGTCTTCACCGATAGTGGAAATAAAGGCGATAGGTCTGGGCACAACGATACCAGACAACAAAAAGTGTGCTCTCCGCTCATCGAGACTTGCGGGGTCAATCTTCATACTTTTACCTCCTCGATAATTTAGGCGGCGAAACCGTGCCTTCATGAGCCGATAATACCCCAATGCAATTGGGACGTTTAGCATTAGCTTGTCGCCAAAATATTTTCTGCTTCGTGTAACCCTATCCCCCTATTTTAGTATCAAATCCGTAGGACTCAAAGACTTCTCGAAACTTCGTGATACTCTCATCATCAGGTGGGTGAAGGTGTGTAATTGATCTATCTAATCTCCCCAGCTTTTCATATTTTATCTCCCCAAGACGGTGGTAGGGAAGCAAGCAGACTATTACCGAAGTTCCCAGCTCAGCGGTCAGGAACTTGGCAGTGGCTTCAATCGTTTCAATTGTATCATTACAATAGCCGGGCACAACCGTAACCCTGACCCACATGGGGCACACATTGACGGCTCTCTTGGCATTATCCAATATCAGCTGGTTTGAAACGCCGGTGTATTTCATATGCTGCGCGAGGTCGATGAGTTTGATATCGAAAAGGACCAGGTTACAATAGTCCAGGACACGCTTTAGAGTATTCCATTTTACGTACCCGCTTGTATCCAGGGCCGTATGTATACCGCTCTGGCGGCATGATTTCAGCAAGTTGATGGTGTAATCCGGTTGAAACAGGGGCTCACCGCCGGATATGGTAACCCCGCCTCCCGATTTAGTATAAAAAACCTCATCCCTTTTGACCTCTTCGAAGACCTCTCCAACTGAGACATATTTGCCGATGATTCGTCTGGCTTCATTAGGGCACACCTCGTTGCATTTGCCACATGCAGTGCATTTACTCCGGTCTATCGATGATGTGGTATCTGCCAGGAGGCTGGCCCCGGTAGGACAGACAGTAACACATTTGCCACACGCGGTGCACAGGGTCTGGTCGAAGTAGACTTCTGGCCCCTTATTTTGCGATTCCGGGTTCTGACACCAGCAACACCTGAGAGGGCAACCTTTTAAGAACACCGTGGTACGTATACCGGGGCCGTCATGGATGGAGTATCTCTGGATGTTAAAGATATATCCTTTAACATCCTTGTCGTTCGTTTCCCGTGGCATGGTATGATATCGCTCCGCCAGGTGATGTCATTCAACCTGGAACTGGTGCTCGGTCCGCTTTATTATCTCGTCCTGAATTTCTCGGGTCAATTCAACCCAGAGGGCGCTGTAACCGGCCACTCTGACAACCAGGTTGCGATATAGCTCCGGGTGCTCCTGGGCATCCAGAAGAGTCTTCCTATCCATGACATTGAATTGGACGTGTTTTCCTCCATAATCGACGAGGTATGTGTCGATGAGAGCCAGGAGTTTGCTGAGGTCCTCTTTTGTCTTAAGAGTAGATGGGGAGAACTTCATATTAAAGAGCGTGCCGTATATGGGGACATGGTCTATTTTGCCAGCTGACCTTATCAGGGCAGTTGGGCCCTTGAAATCCATCCCCTGGCAGGCCGAGACACCACCGTCGGCTACCGCAACGCCGGCCGGCCGCCCGCTGGGGAGAGCGCCGACGGTTTTACCGGCGGGGCCCTGGAAGGAAATACTGTGGGGGGCACAAACGTATTTGGCGCCGTAACAGGCATCTATCCCGCCCAGCATCTCACCAAGCCAGCGGTACATGTCGGCGGCGATGCCGTCAACATAGTCGTCATCGTTCCCGTACTTCGGCGCCGCCAGCAGGGTCCTCCGCAGGTCTTCTTTCCCTTTGAAGTTGACCCGTAACGCTTCCATGAGACCGGTTTTGGTTATCCGGCCTTCTTCATAAACGCATTTGCCTATTGCCGCCAGTGAATCGGCCACATCGATTATGCCGATGGGAAGCAGGTACATGGTTCCTTGCTGGTAGCGGCACCCGCCGCCGGTGGGGTCCTGGCCGCGCTTGATGCAGTCATCGAACAAACACGAAGCGAACAATTGCGGCACCAATGACGACCGGAACAGCCGTATCTGGTTGAGGTCCTCCGTTGACCTTGTTAGGAAGTACCTGACCTGTTTTTTATAGGCGTCGTAAAGCGCTTCGAAGGTCTCAAAGTCCTCGAGCCTGCCAATCTCCAGGCCGAATTGCTTGCCTGTCCTGGGGTCGACCCCATTATTCAGGGTGAGCTCAAGTACTTTCGGCATGCTGATGATGGCCGGCCAGGCGGCCGGTGTCTTATGCGGGACGACGGTAAGCACGCAACCCGCCAGGCAATAGTCCCGCGCCTCCTCAAGGGTAGCCCCCATCCTTACCAGATACTTAATCGATGATTTATCACCAAACCAGGCGGGAAACCCGAGGCCCATTCTCGTAAGCTCGGCGGCCTTCATGGCGAAATCAGCCGCGATATTTTCGTGCCATCTGATCGAAAGGGTAGGGTGGGCGGTATTGACCCTCATCGCAGCCTCTATCCAGAGATAGGACAAAGGATTGACGGCATCCCTTCCGTCAGCGGTCTGACCTCCCAATGTACAGTTTATGAACTGGGTCTCCCCCGAGGTGCCCTGCAGGGAGGCGATGCTCCTGAACATCCGTCCTGCGCTCGCCTTAACCCTCAGGCACTCCAGAAGCTCGATGACTTCTTCATCGGTAATTTTACCTCCTCTATGTCCCGCCGGTAAAAGGGTAAAAGGTACTGGTCGGCCCGGCCCAAAGCGGCCGCATATGACCCACCCGTATCCCAGAATATCATGACGTGACACAGCCATAACGACTGTAAGGCCTCGCGGAAACTACGTGCCGGATTCTCCGGGACCCAGCCACAGACTTCGGCTATGCTTTCGAGCTCTACTTTGCGCTCATACTCGGCCTTTTCGGCCAGCTTCCTTGCCAGGGCGGCGTACCGTTTGCCGTAACTAATCCCGGCCCGTAAAACGATTGCCAAGGCCTGGAGGAAGTACGTTTTTTCCCTGGACGCATCATCCAGGGGATGGGTCACCCGCAATTCTTCCTCGACCTCAATCCGTATTCCCGAGAGGCCTTTCCTGATGACCTTCTCAAAATCCGGGGCGTACCAGCTTTTATCAAACTCCAGTTCCCGGAAGAACGAAAATATCCAAGCGCCTTCGTCGCACATCTCGGCGAGTTCTTTAATTTCCGCCTCGCCTTTGTATCGTTCAAAAGACTCTTTCACGGCTTTATTCTTCCAGTAATCGCAAATTTCTATCAGCGCTTCCGCGTCATTGTCGGATATTTGATGGGCCATCGCCCCGCTCTGAAACCCTTTGGCCACCCAGTCGACACAGTACTCGGGGTGCCACTCCGGCGCCATAGGCCTGGACCCGGAATCCCCCACCAGCAGCTGTCCTTCGTCGATATAGATAGGGATTTCAGTAATAATCTTCTCGAACGCTTTCGCTCGCCTAATCGGCGTTGGCAGACCTTCCGTCTCTTTGTACGAGGCCGTTAATAGCTTGGCACGCTCCAGGGAAACTGGCTCCGTGTCACGCCTGTCCCGCAGTATGGACCACAGCCTCTGGCCTCTTGACAACTTTGCTTGAGGTGAACCCGCCTCTGAACTCGCTCTCATATTCATATCCAGGCCCCCACTATTATTACTACTCCTTGGTATTTAGCTACCGTGATGTGGCTTGATTATTGGTCTGCCCCTAGAAAAGATATTAATTTTTAATAAGTCTGAACGATATGATTGCTGGTATTGTACTACCTCCAACATTGTTATTTCAAAATCTCCGCTTAATGGTTAACAGTGATGCTACTAAGAGTGATCATGGTAAAGTAAAAGATAACTCAAAGGTTCCACCTATCGTACAGTACCGCCCACCATACAGGATTTGAACAGTTTTAGCTAACAAATAGCTAACGGGATGAATGAATTAGGAAGGGACAAAACGATAATATACGCACAAATTAAGTTTTTCGAGGTAGATAGAATAATACCAAGCTGAGCGTAAAGGTACTATTAAGGACACCGTCTTACAGACTCATAACCCGGAGGTCGTTGGTTCAAATCCAACCCCCGCTACCAATCGAATTCGAACGAAGCACAGCCTTCTTACTTGGCTGTGCTTTTTTATTTTAATCAATTGTGCTAGTATTTCAAGGGACGAATATATGAAGACTTTTCTGATAGTGATTGCTTGGTTAGGTGTATTGATTGTAGGAATATCAG